>JALGVA010000129.1 GCA_029820295.1 Candidatus Zipacnadia bacterium | reverse complement strand
CCCCGGCGGGCCGGGCCGGCCGGAGGCTGCGGCGCGCCGAAGCGCCGGCCACGCCCGATCGCGAAGATCACCGCCACGCCGAGCAGCGCCAGCCCGGTTTGCTGGAAGGGCTGCGGGTCCACGCGCGGGCCGCTGAAGATCTCCTCGCGCACGCCGTGCTGGAACTCATCGAAATGCACGGCCGCGGGGGGGCCTCCGGCGAACACCAGGTTCGCGGCGAAGACCACGTTGTCGGCCTCGCCGATGGTCGCGTTGGCGAAGATCTCGGCCTCGGCCAGCGCGATCAGCATGCCCTCGCCGATCGGCAGCGCGATCGCGCCCGCGCCGGCGCCGTCGGCCAGCAGCACCACCGGCTCGCCCACGCCCGCAGGCCGCTCCTCGGCGGACACCACCAGCCGGTACTCGCCGGGCACCAGCACCTCATCCACGTCGGCGGTCAGTGCGTCGGCCGCCTGAGTGGATACTTCACCTCCGAAGCTCGGGCCAGGCAGGCCGTCGATCCCCAGGTCACGCAGCCGCGCGTCGAGGCTGTCGGGGTCCCAGCGCCCGGTCGGGCCCAGCGGGCCGAACGACGACGGACCCACCACCGCGCGCCCGCCGCCGCGCACCCAGGCGACCAGCGCGTCCCAGCGCTCCCGGGTCAGCTCGTCGGTGGGGGCGAGGATGACCACGAACTCCTGGTCCGGGCTCAGTTCGGTGAGCGGCCGGTCCCAGGTCGCCGCAGGCACGCCGCAGGCCTCGATCAGCTCGCGCCAGGCCGCGGTTCCCCACGGGTTGCGGCGCTCGCTGGAGTGGTCGCGCACGGCGTCGAAGGCGGCGCGCGAGTGCGCCAGCAGGCCCGCAGCGATGAAGAGCGCCACGATCCCGGCCATCAGCAGCGCGGTGCGCGCGCGCGGGCTCATGATCCGGCCGCCTCCGCGCGCCACAGCGCATCGACCGAGGCCCGGCAGCGCTCCGCCGTCGAGCGTGAGGCCGCCGCGCCGCCGTAGACCGTGTCATCAACGGCGCGCGCCAGCTCCGCCATGGCGTCACGCACCGCGGGCTCATCGGAGCGCAACGCGCGCAGGTTCTCCCAGTTGGTGCGCGCGGCATCGTGAGTGAGCACGCCCAGGCGGTCGAGGCGCACCAGCGCCGCCCGATAGAGCAGGCGCACCGCGCGGTCATATTCCCCGGCGCGCAGCGCCTCCTCGGCCTCGGCCAGCAGTGCCCGGGGATCCTCGCGGCGCCGCCGTCGCGTGGAGGCGTCGCGACGCACAGACGGCTCGACCAGCGCGCGGCGCACGGTGAGCACAATGTGCGCGAGGATGAGCGCCAGCAGGGCGATCAGCACGCCGGCGATCACCCAGGTCACCCACAGCGGCAGCCCCGCCAGCGGCCCGCTCTGAGACAGGCCCGCCAGCAGGCGGCCGAGGCTGCGCAGCAGCCGGGCCAGCCACTCCTCGAGCTGCACGCGCACCGGTGGCGTGAGCTGGTAGCCGGAGGCGAGGATGTCGCGCAGCGACCGACGCAGCGCCTGCTCGGACGGCCGCTCGACCTGCTGAGCGACCACGCCCCCGGCCGCTGCGAGTGCAGGCAGCGCGACCATCAGGCGGCGGGTCATCGGGCGCACGCGATCACCTCTCCAACGCCGGGGTTCGCCGTGTGGCTCGCCATCTCCTCGCATCCGGACACCGGTGCCGCAGCATGGTACGTAAAGAAGCGGGGCCCCATCGCTGGGGCCCCGCGGTACGGTCGTTGGTGTCGGTCGCCCTAGAAGGGGACCTCCACGCCGGCCTGGACCAGGTCCAGATCGGGGTAGGCTGCCGACATGCCGGACTGGTGGCCGTAGCTGAAGACCACATCAACGGCGTCGTTGATGGGCAGCGTAGCCGACGCACTGTACAGCTCGTCGTAGCCCGGCAGCGGGGCGTCGTAGGCGCTCATGCTCGGGTTGTGCGGGTTGCTGTAGCTCGAGTTGGTGTCCACGTCATAGTAGCAGACCTGGAACGGGATCGAGCCCAGCTTGACCATGAGCTGCCCGCCCATGACCTCGAGGTTGGGCGCAACGAGCGGCCGGCGCATCCAGCGCTCCCACGGGATGTAGCTGCCCACGGGGGCGCGGCTGTCCAGCACCTCATAGTACGGGTTGACCGACGAGTAGTAGATGTCGTACTCGGCATCGGCGTCGGAGAAGAACCCGGTCAACTGGAAGTTGTCGCTGTTCCAGATGTCCACCATCGCCATGATGGCGCTGGGGTTCTCGCCGGTCTCGACGCCACGGTCGCCCGGCATGGTCGGCCGGTTCGCGTGGTTGTCGATCATGGCGCCCTCGACGTAGATGTCGCGGCCCCACAGGTTGACCCAGATGTCAGCGCTGTAGGCCTTCTCGTCGTCGATCAGCCACGGGGCGGGGCCATTGGCGCCCGGACCCTCGTAGATCAGAATGTTCTGCTGCGAAACGCCGCTGAGCAGAGCATTCGCACCGACAGCCCAGTTGCCGCCGTTGTAGGAGGCGCGGGCCGCCAGGTAGCCGTCCGCGTCATCCGCCTCGGCGGGCTCGTTGTCCACGGTGGGGACGAAGCCGTAAAGATCGCCGACCTCATCCGCCTGGCCCGCGAACCACTCGACGTCGATGGGGAGACCGAGGAAGTCCGGCCACTCGCTGCGCACGCCCTGCAGCGACTGCCGGTCGGTGTCCACGACCAGACCCATGGCATACGCCAGGTTCTGGCGACCGATCGTCCAGGTCACGGGGTTCACGATGTCGGTGTTGAAGCGAACGTACGCCTCATCCAGCCACAGCGCGTTGGCGCCATAGGCGTCGTTGGGCGCCATGCCGTCGCGCGCCTGCAGCATGATCGCGCCGTAGACGTCGTCGGTGATGTCACCGGCGATGCCGACGCGAGCGGTGAGGTTGTCGTACTCGTGGTCCAGGTCGATCTCGTCGCCGACCAGACCCATGCGCCAGTCGATCCATCCGGTGACCGCCGGGCCGCCAAGCTGCGACTCGACCCAGTTCAGGCGGTCGGACAGATCGTAGACGTCGTTCTGGAGGTACTCGACGTCCTCCTTGAGGTCGGCCAGCTCATCCCGGAACTCATCCAGGAGGCGGTTGACGATCTCAGCGATCGCGGCCGCATCGATGGTTCCAGGCGGGCCCTGCTCGCCCTGCGGGCCAGCGGGACCAGCGGGGCCGGCCGGACCGGCCGGGCCCTGCGGGCCAGCCGGGCCCTGCTCGCCCTGCGGCCCGCGCTCGCCCTGCGGGCCGATCTGCCCCTCACCTACCATCTCGGGGATCTGGGTGAGCAGGCGGCTGATGGCCATGGCGAACTCGTAGCGGGTCATCGCACGGTCGCCCTTGAAGGTGCCATCGGGGTAACCGATGATGATCCCGGCGTCTACGAGCTGCTGTACGGCGTCGTATGCCCAGTGGTCAAAAGGCACGGTGTCCGCCGGGCTCTGGGCAAAGCCGGGGACCGCGATGACCAGGGCCATCGCCAGTACGAAGAGTGTCCTCGTCATGTGTTGTATCCTCCTCAGTGGTTTACATCGACCCGCCCGACGCACCCCGGTGGGCGCGCCCGGCGAGCCCAGGCCGAACCGGTTTACTGTGAGAAGGAACCGCCACACGAGAGTTGCCTTTGTTTCCTCCGTGTATGCGGTGCCTCGTGGTATGACGAACTCAGCCTGACCCTGCGTGCGATTCCCACGCGGCCGTGGCTAAGGAGGACCCTCCCTTCTGTGCCGGGATTTGGCCGGCGGCGCAACGCCGGGGTTTCCCGGTCAGCCGCCTCACCGAAGTGGGCGGCTAACTCGGCGTGACTATACCATACGCCCTTAGACCAGTCAAGACGGCGTACGTTTCGCGCCGCGGCGCATCCGGGGCATCGTTGGGGTCGATCGCGGGCGCGGCGGCGCCTTAAGCTGAAGTGACGATGTTGCCGAAGCTTGGTGTGCGCCCCGAGAGCCTGCCGTCCTGTCGCGCGCGGTTAAGGCGCCGCCGGCCGCGTCTCGTGAGCGCTCCGGGCCGCTGTCTCGAGGAATGCCGCCAGGTCGAAATGCACGAACGGGCGCGTGTACGCGGGTTCGGGGTCGGGCCCGGGCGTGGCGTTGGCCACCCACAGCTCCAGGTCGGTGACGTCGTAGTGCACTGCGTGCAGGTTGCCCGTGCCCAGTCCGCGCATGACCGCCTCCATGCCCGTGCTCTCATCAATGCGGCCAACCAGGGGCGCCAGCGCATCGTACACGCGCCGGTTCCACGCGCTGTCCTCGCCCATCGACCAGGCGACCACCTCGGGCAGGGCCAGCTCGCCGAAGTCCTCGGGCGCCCACACCTCGCAGAAGTCGTGGCTGGTGCGCAGCGCACGGGCGCCGGGAAGCTCGGCGTCGCCGACGCAGTAGAGGTACGAGCTGGTGCGCTCCGCCGCCTCGAAGATCGCCAGCGCGTCGTCGAGCGAGTCGGCGTCCTCGAGCGCCCGGCGCATCAGGAAGGGCATGGGCATGCCCGCAAGGGTCTCGACCTCGTCGCTGAAGTGCTCGCCGATCTCGCTCAGCGCAATGCGCTCGGCATTCATCCCGGAGACACAGCCGATGAAGCCCGGCCAGCCGACGGCGACGAAGGCATTGCGGCCCTGGGGCTCGCAGACGATGAGCGCGGGGTGCTGCTGGATGCCCGCGTTCATCTCGTAGTCCAGCGCGCGGATCTGGTGCAGATGCCCGTCGGCCGTCGCGTCGCCCCAGGCGGCGAAGAAGGTGCAGTGGAACTCCGACAGATCCGGGACGGCGTGGGCGCGCTGCACGGTCTGCAGCTCCACGCCCGCGCCATCGGCGAGCCCGCGCATCTCGTCGAGGTAGCGCTGCGGCACATGAGGCGCCATCTGCGCCCACGCCGCATCGACCATCTCGACGCCGACGCCGAACTCCCGCACCGCGCCCACCAGGTTCGCATAGAGAGCCCGCACCTGCTCACGGCACAGCGCGCCATGGGCGTAGCCCATCTCGTAGGGGCTGCCCCACAGGTGGAGCAGCGCGACGCGCTCTCCGCCCGCCTCCAGAGCGGTGAGTTCGCCGCACAGTTGCGCCGTCGCCGGTGGCTCCGCCGCCCCGGCCGCGCCGACCGGGATGCCGCCCGCCAGGCCGACCAGCACAGCGGCGGCCACCAGGGCGACGCTCAGCGCACATGGCGCGCGCTCCAGTCGTCTACACATGCACACGTCGGCACCTCCCTCGCCCGCCGGGCTACTCGTCGTCCGCCGCCGCCTCTTCCGCGGTCTCCTCCGGCTCCTCGCCCTCTTCTTCCTCGACGAACACGAAGCCGCGCCCGCCGCAGTACGAGCAGCGCACCGCGGCGTAGCTGCGCCGGCCCTGGCCGGCCGCGCGCAGGCACTCGATGCAGCTTCGGCCGCCGCTCACCGTGCACGTCTTCTGCCCCCCACAGTGTTCGCATGTGACCATCCTTCTCATGGCACCGTCCTCCAGTGTATCGCGTCATCGCCGCGCGCGGACCGATCACGGCCCTGCGCCCGCGGCGTCGTTGACCTCGCCCGACCAATGCCGCACCACGTCCGCCGGCTGCCGCCAGATGTGATCGGCGCCGGTTACCCGCCCTGCGAGCACCCCCACGAGCGTGCGCTGTGCCGGCGCCTGCAGCAGCTCCGGCGGGATCGCCGCCAGCGCGTGCCGCGCCCGCTCGAGCAGATCGTTGAGCGCGGCCCCGTGCAGCTCGCCGCCGGCCGCCGTCGGCTGCGCCGACTGCACCATCCGCACCAGCACCGCCACGGCCTCGGCCAGCCGGCCGGCCGGGGCGTCGGCGCGCAGGTCGGCACCATCCCAGCAGGTGGCCGCCAGCGGAGCCGGGGCGCGCGCCGTGGCCGCCAGGTAGAGACGCTCGCGCGCGGCGGCGCCGGACGCGCCACGCACGATGATGGCCTGCCCTGCCGCATCGCCGCCGCTGAGCAGACCGGCAACGGCCTCCGCGGGCGGCCGCTCGTCGATCGTCACCTGGCTCAGCCCGCGCGGGTGGCGGAGCAACAGGAAGTCCCCGACCAGCTCGGCCGGCGTGCGCCGCCGGTAGATGAGCAGGCCGCGCCCGCTCTCGGGCACCGAGTAGCGCTCGCCCTCGCGCCAGCCGAGGCTCTCCAGCAGCGGCGTGAGCGCGCGGAAGCTCGGCCGCAGCGGCTGCTCCCAGGCTACGCGCATCTCGCCGTCGGGCGCCATCGCTTCGATCTCGATGGCCAGCTCTCCAGCCTCGTCGCTAAGCCCACCCCGGCTCTGCCAGCCCGCCGGCAGTCGCCATGTCAGCCTGTGCTGGTCACCGGTCGCATCCTGCTCGGCGGCGGCAGGCGCGGGCCACGCGCCCGGCCGGAAGCTGGCGGCGATGCGCGCCAGGTCCGCATACTGCCCATCCAGCCGCCCGCGCGGCGCGACGGTGGCGATCAGCAGCCCGTCGCCATCGGCCCACGCCCACGCGGCGGAGATGCGCTCGCCATCTGCGGTCGATGCGATCAGCAGCGTGGCGGCGCCGTCGCTGCCCGCGGCCACCGCCGGGCCGGCGGGCTCGAGCGCCTCGAGCCGGCTCAGCGCCAGTCGCAGCGCCTCGGCGCCGCCGGGATCAGGCCCCGCGACCGGCCAGATGAGCACCGCGCGGGTGGAACCGAGCGGCTCGACCGGCGAGACCACGATCACGCCGCCGGACAGGCGCGCCTCCCAGCCGGCGGGCATCGACAGCGAGAAGCCCGCGGGGTCGAGGTGCTCGACCCATGGCGTGGCGGCCGCCACGACCTCCGGAGCCACCGGCGTCGCGCCGTTGCCCGGCGCAGGGGCGATGACCGGGCCATCGTCCGGTCCGCCGGGCTGCGGCTCCACCGGCGGGGGCTGCACCGGCTCGGGCGCGGGTCCCAGCGGCGGCGGCTGGACGGGCTCAGGCTCAGGTTCGGGCTCCACCGGCGGCGGCCGGACGGGCTCGGGCTCTACCGGCTCGGGGCCGGGCGCGGCCCCCGCCGGGCCCGGACGGAAGCTGCGCCACATGCGCTCGAGCAGCTCGACGCGCAGGGACTCGAGGTCGTCCTCGGCCGCGA
Organism: Candidatus Zipacnadia bacterium; assembly: GCA_029820295.1. Lineage (GTDB taxonomy): Bacteria > Armatimonadota > Zipacnadia > Zipacnadales > UBA5352 > JALGVA01. The sequence goes on along the minus strand of JALGVA010000129.1, from coordinate 6,205 downwards.
AGGTCCCGAGCACCCAGTGTGTGTCGCCGGAGGCCCATGCGCAGAATATGCTCATCTCCACCAGCCCCGGCGTGCTGGCGCGGCCGATCACGACCAGCCCCGGCAGGCCGTCTGCGGTCTCGGCCGGCTCACCGACCAGGCGCTCGTATTCGACCGCGCGCCCGAGCACGCCCTCGTGCTCGACCGCGGCCTTCTCGGGCGTGGCCGGCCGATGCAGCGCCGACCAGGCCACCACCTCGACGACCGGCCCGGCGCCCGGCGGCACCAGGCGCGCGCCGCGGCCCTCGACGCACTGGATCTGCCAGCCGGGAGGGGCCTCGACCGAGAACGCGGGGTCCTCGCACGAGAGGCGCTGCCAGCGGCCCTGGGCAGGGCAGGGCGCGGTCGTCGCGATGATGAGCAGCGCCGCGAGCTGCGCGGCGATGACGAACGGCAGGCGAGCACGGCGGCGGTGTCTCATGGATAAGTGCATGGCTGAGCGACGGTGGGATGATGGCTGGCATCTGAATATTCGGCCCCCGCCCCACGACGCCCTCCCGCGCCGTGCTCCGGGGATGCCACGCCGGGCAGGGCCTTCGCTCGCCAAGGTCCTTCCACCCGCTTGAGCGAACTCCCCGCCGCGAACCTCACCCGACCAGGCAGGTGACCGGCGATGCCCGCGCTGAACCTGACCGTGCGCTGCCGCCAGATGATGCACGTGCGCGACCCCAACCATGAGGCCAACTTCGTGACCGCCGAGCGCACCATCGAGCTGCCCGTCGAGCAGACCGGCTTCGTGCTCGTGGACATGTGGGATGCGAGTGATCTCCCCGACGACATCAAGCCCGGCGGCGTCAGCTTCTGCCAACGGGCGGGCGAGATCACGCGCCTGCGCATCGCTCCGGTGCTGGCGGCGGCGCGCGAGATCGGCCTGACGGTCGTGCACGCGCCCACGGCGAACGTGAGCGAGCACTACCGCGATCGCTGCCGGGTGCCCGAGGCGGCGGCGACACCCGCCGAGCCGCCGCGCGACTGGCCGCCGGCGGAGGCGCGCGCCGCGTGGTCGGACGAGATGTGGGAGGCGCGCTACGGGGACTACGGGCCCGACCTGCGCGCGATCATGCGTGACCGCATGCGCATCATCCCCGAGGCCGAGCCGGTCGCGAGCGACTGGCTGATCTTCGGCAGCGACGACATGCACGCGCTCTGCCGCGAGCAGGGGCTGCTGAACCTCATCTACGTGGGCTTCGCGACCAACATGTGTCTGCTGTTCAAGCCCGGCGGGCTCTACGAGATGTCACGCGCGGGTTACCGGTGCGTGGTGCTGCGCGACTGCACGACAGCCGTCGAAAACGCCGACAGTTGGGGCGACCTCGGGCAGACGAAGGCGTTCGTGGACTGGTTCGAGATGCACGCGCTGGCGTACACCGCGACCTCGGCAGACTTCCTCGCGGCCTGCGCTGCGGCGATGGCGTAGCGCGCGGGCGTGCCGGAGGAATCCGCTGCACGCGCGGCTAAGCTACGCTCGACACGCAGCCTCGCTCCAGGGAGCATCGGCCATGGTTCTGAGCAAGGACGACATCGTCCGCGACCTGCGCGCCGTCGGCGTGGGCCCGGGCATGACGATCATGGTGCACAGCTCGCTCTCGGCGCTCGGGCAGGTCGAGGGGGGCGCCGAGACGCTCATCGCCGCGCTGATCGAAGCCGTGCAGCCCGGCGGCACCGTCGCCATGCCCGCCATGCCCGGCGGTGGCGTCTTCGACATCGCGACCTCCCCCTCGACGGTGGGGACGGTGACCGAGGTCTTCCGTCACTACCCCGGCGTGACGCGCAGCTTCCACCCGACACACTCGGCCTGCGCCATCGGCCCGCGCGCCGAGTACCTGCTGCGCGACACGCTGAGCCAGCCGACCGCGGTGGGCAGCGAGTCGCCATGGGGGCGGCTGTCGCGCCTGCCCGAGGGCTACGTGCTGCTGCTGGGCGTCGATCAGGACCGCAACACGCTGCTGCATCACCCCGAGGAGCTGGTGCGCGCACCCTACCTGAGCACCATCGAGCGTCGGTACCGCGACGAGAGCGGTGTCGTGCGGACGAAGATCATTGAGTGGTTCCCCGGGCCGCACCGCGACTTCATCGGCCTCGAACCGCTGCTGGTCGAAGGCAAGGCCATGCGCATCGGCAAGGTCGGCAACGCGGTCGCGCGGCTGATGCACGCGGGCACGACCGTGGACATCGTGGTGGACGCCCTGCGCCGCGATCCGGCGGCGGTGCTGTGCGACAACCCGAACTGCGATGACTGCGTAATGCAACGCGCGAAGATCAAGGCCCACGACCTCGCGCAGCAGGACTTCACCGCGTCGGCGCTACTTGACGAGTTGGTCGATGACCTGGCGGATGCGGCCGACGGCGGGGAGCACGCCGGCGGGATGCGGGCCGTCTGGAACGAGGGCATACGGGCGCTCGAGCTGGGCGAGGCGGCGGGCGCGCAACTGCTGACCAGCGAGGGAGCGGCCGATGGCTTCGCGGCGACGCTGGCGGAGATGGGGATGACACTGAGCTGCCTGCACTGCGGCCTGTCGGGCGAGGAGTTCATGGGCGACGCGGGCATGGTGGCTGACCGGCTGGCGGAGGCGGCCGCGATGGCGGTCACGCTGGCGGCGCCGCTGGTGAAGGTGCCTTCGCCGCCAGCCGGCATCAACCCCGACCAGGCGACGGAGCGCCTGCGCGTGGCCGCTGAGGGGGCGGGCGCGGGCGTGACCGTGGTGTTCGAGAACGTGCCCGGCAGCGCCTGGGACAGCGGCGCGGCCTGTGAGGCGCCGCTGCTGGCGCTGGCCGGAGAGCACGACATCGGCTTCGCCTTCAACGCGGCGCACTTCGCCAACGTCGGCGAGAAGCCGTTCCTGGGAACGTACCGCGACACGAAGCTCAAGCGCTTCACTCGCATCATCTACCTGACCGACGGCTGCTTCCCGGGCCGCCCCACGTACACGCTGCCCGCGCAGGGCAACGGTGAGATCAAGGAGGTGCTCTCCATCTTCCGCGCGCGCAGCTTCAGCGGCTTCGTGACGCTGAAGATGGGCGACCGGCGCGGCAGCGTCGAGTTCGCCCGCCAGGCGGCGGCGTTCCGGCGCCTGCTCGAGACGAGCTGACATGAACGACTTCAGCCTGATCATCAGCCAGGGCACGATCGTGGACGGCGGCGGCGGGCGCCCCTTCGTGGGCGATGTCGGCATCGCCGAGGGCGCCATCGCCGGCGTGGGCGACTTCGAGCGCGCCACCGCCGACGAGGTGATCGAGGCCCGCGGCCTCATCGTCGCGCCCGGCATCATCGACTGCCACGCCCACTCCGACCTGACGCTGCTGGCCGACCCGCGCGGGCAGTCGATGATCCAGCAGGGCGTCACCACGCAGCTTAATGGGCAGTGCGGCCTTGGCGTCTTCCCCGTCCGGCCGGAGGACCAGGAGGGGCTGGCCACCACGGTCTCGTTCATCGCCGCGCCGGTGGAGTGGACCTGGGAGAGCGCCGAGGAATACCTGGCCACGCTCGATCGCGTGCGCCCGGCCTACTGGTCGGGGATGATGGTCGGCCATGGCTCGCTGCGGGCGTACGTCATGGGCTTCGACAGCCGCGAGCCCACCGATGATGAGCTGCGTGCGATGTGCGACACGCTGCGCGCCTGCCTCGACGCGGGCTGCTTCGGACTGTCGCTGGGCTTCGAGTATGCCCCCGGCTTCTTCGCGCAGGAGCGCGAGGTCGTGGCGCTGCTGCAGGTCATCGCGGAGCGCCAGGCGCTGGTCAGCGTCCACACGCGCAGCCAGCGCGAGGAGTTCACGGACGCCATCGCCGAGATGGCCGAGATGTGCCTGGCGGCCGAGGAGGCGGCAGGCGCGCCCGGCTCGATCCGCCTGCAGATCGACCACCTCAAGCGCTCCGGGCAGCGCTGCTGGGGGACGATGGACGAACTGCTGGGGCTGATGGAGAACCTGCGCGAGGGCGGGCTGGACATCGCGTTCGACGTCTACCCCTACATCGCGGGCAGCAAGCACCTGTCCGGCTCGCTGCCGGCGTGGGTGCACGAGGGCGGGTCGGCGGCCATGCTCGAGCGCATCGCGCAGCCCGAGACGCGCCGGCGCCTGCGCGCGGAGCTGGCGGAGTTCGAGCGCGGCGAGCGCGACAGCAACCCCTTCGAGCTGGCGTTCGACCGCATCCTGATCACCGACGTGGGCGGGGAAGGCGACCGCGACATCGTCGGGCGCACGGTGCAGGAGGTGGCCGATGAGCGCGGCGCCGATCCGGCCGACCTCTACCTCGACCTGCTCATCGAGGCCGGCGGGCATGTGAGCGCGGTGTTCTTCTCGATGCACGAGGACGACATGCGCGAGGCCCTGGCCCACCCGCTGGGAGCCATCGCCACCGATGGCCTGGCGTTCGCGCCCTCGGGCCCCGCACACCTGGGCAACCCGCACCCGCGCTCCTACGGCACCTACCCGCGGCTCTTCGGCCGCTACGTGCGCGACGAGAGGGTCCTCGGGCTCGAGGAGGCCGTGCGCAAGTGCACCTCATGGCCCGCCGAGCGCATGGGCCTGACCGACCGCGGGCGCATCCGCCGGGGCATGCGCGCGGACCTGGTGATCTTCGACCCGAAGCGCATCACCGACACGGCGACCTGGGCCGAGCCGCACCAGTTCCCGCGTGGCATCGAGTTCGTGCTGGTCGGCGGGCACATCGCGGTCGAGGCCGGCCGCCAGAACCCCGAGCGCTACGGGGGCGCGCTGCTGGCGTGAGGGGCGCCCGGGGAGGGCTCAGCCATGATCCGCATCGGCACGTCGGGCTACTCCTACGACGACTGGGTCGGGCCGTTCTACCCCGAGCGCATGGACAAGCGCGAGTTCCTCGGCTACTACGCCGAGCGTTTCGACTGCGTCGAGGTCAACTATACCTACTACCGCATGCCCGACGCGCGGACCCTGGGCGCGATGTCCGCGAAGACGCCGCCCGACTTCCGCTTCGCCATCAAGGCGAACCGGCTCATGACCCACGAGCGCGAGGAGGGCGATGAGAGCACCTTCGCGGAGTTCATCGCGGCGTTGGAGCCTCTCCGCGCCGAGGGCAAGCTCGGCTGCGTGCTGGCGCAGTTCCCGTGGGGCTTCAAGTGCAGTCAGCAAAACGTGGACTACCTGAAGCGCTTCCGCGGGTTGATGCGCGGGGTGCCGGCGGTCGTCGAGTTCCGCAACCGCGGCTGGATCCGCGACGAGATGTTCGCCCTTCTGCGCGAGGCCGAGTTCGGCTTCTGCTGCGTGGATCAGCCGCAACTCGATGGCCTGGTGCCGCCGATCGCCGAGGCGACTTCGGCCATCGGCTACGTGCGCTTCCACGGGCGCAACCGCGACAAGTGGTGGCGGCACGACGAGGCGTGGGAGCGCTACGATTACCTCTACTCGCGCGAGGAGCTGGCCGAGTGGGTGCCGAAGGTGCGCGCGCTCGAGCAGCAGACCGAGGAGACCTGGCTGTTCTTCAACAACCACTACCACGCGCAGGCGGTCCAGAACGCCATGGACTTCGCCGAGCTGCTGGACGAGGCGGACCGAAGCTGACACAGGCTGGGAGGCGCGCATGAAGATACTGGTCACCGGCGGGGCCGGGTTCATCGGCTCCAACATCGTCGATCGCTACCTCGCCGAGGGGCATGAGGTCGCGGTCGTGGACAACCTGGCCACCGGGCGGCGCAGCAACCTCAACCCACGGGCGAGCTTTCACGAGGTGTCGATCACCGACGCCGAGGCGCTGGCGGCGGTGTTCGAGGCCGAGCGGCCCGAGGTGGTCAACCACCACGCGGCGCAGATGGACGTGCGCCGCTCGGTGCGCGAGCCGCAGTTCGACGCGCAGACCAACATCATAGGCACGCTCAACGTGATCGAGGCCGGGCGCGCCGTGGGCGCGCGCAAGTTCATCTTCTCGTCCTCGGGCGGCGCCATCTACGGCCAGGCCGACACCATCCCCACGCCCGAGACCGCGCCGCTGCAGCCGATCTCGCACTACGGCGCGAGCAAGCTCGCGGGCGAGGTCTACTTCGGCCTCTACGGGCGACTCTACGGCATCGAGACCACGGTGCTGCGCTACGCCAACGTCTACGGCCCGCGCCAGAATCCGCACGGGGAGGCGGGCGTGAACGCGATCTTCGCAAATATGATGCTGCGCGGCGAGCGCCCGACCATCTTCGGCGCG
>JALGVA010000128.1 GCA_029820295.1 Candidatus Zipacnadia bacterium | reverse complement strand
GGGGGGGCGCCGCCACGGCGCCCCCCACCGGCGTGAGTGAGTGACCGGCGCAAGGGGGCGCGCAGATGGACATCGGCAGCGTGTCAATGACGGGCCTGGTCTCGAACCTGGACGTGGACAGCATCATCACCCAGCTCGCGCAGATCCGGCGGCGCCCGGTCACGCTGCTGGAGCAGCGGCAGAGCGACTGCGCGAGCCGGCTCACCGTCTTCGGGCAGCTCAGTGCGCGCGTGCTGGGCCTCAGCACCGCCTGTGCGGGCCTGCGCGACGGCTCCAGCTTCCGCCAGGGCCGGCGCTCCCGCGGGCCGCTACGACATCGTCGTCAGCCAGCTCGCGCAGAGCCACAAGATCTCGTCCGCCGGCTTCGCCGCGGACGACGCGGCGCTGGGGCTGGAGGGAGAGGTGCTCATCGGCGGCGAGGCGATCAGCATCTCGGCCGCCGACACGCTCGAGGACCTCCGCGACGCCATCAACGCCGCGGGCGCGGGCGCCACCGCCTCGATCCTTCACGTCTCCGACACCGACCACCGGCTGTTCATCGCCAGCCTCACCTCCGGGGCCGACGGCGCCCTCTCATCGCCAGCCTCACCTCCGGGGCCGACGGCGCCCTCGACCTGATCGACGCCAACGACTCCGACCTGCTTGAGGCGCTGGGCGTGCAAAGCGCCGACGTCAGCATCAAGCACGCCATCACCGACGGCGCGGCGAGCGACGGCTTCGCAGACAAGCTGACTGCGGCCGGTGAGGTGCTCGGGCTGAGCGCGGCGCCCGCGGGCACCGTGCAGGTCAACGGCGCCGACGTCGCCATCGACCTGGCCGCCGACAGCCTGCAGGACATCGCCACCGCGATCGATGCGCTCGACGGCGTCTCCGCGACGGTCGTCACCGAGCCGGCCGACGGGGAGACGACCTACCGGCTGGAGATAGTCGGCGACGCGGGTCAGCCGACGCTGAGCGACGACGGGAACGTGCTGGTCACCCTCGGCGTGCTGGCCAAGGGCATCGCGCACGAGGTGGACGCGGCGCGGGACGCGAGCTTCACCATCGACGGCGTGGCGATGACACGCGCGAGCAACGCCGTGGACGACGCCATCGAGAACGTGCAGCTCCAGCTCCGCGCGGAGGCCGCCGCGAGGCTGACCATCACGCGCGACCCGAGCGCGACGGTCGCGGCCGTGGAGAGCTTCGTGAGCGCGTACAACAGCGTGGTCGGCCTCATTGACGCCAATCAGGACTTCGACACCGAGGCGGAGACCGGCGGCGCCTTCTTCGGCATGCCCGCCATCCTCAGCCTCGAGAGCGACCTGCGCCGGCAGGTCAGCGCGGTGGTGAACACGATGGGCGGAGACCTCGTGCTGGCCTCGCAGGTCGGGCTGACGACGGACGCCGATGACCGCCTGGTGCTCGATGGCGCCGACCTGCTTGCAGCGCTGGAGAGTGATCCGGCCGGCGTCGAACGGCTCTTCGGCACGGTGACCTCGGCGTCGAACGCCGCGGTCGAGGTGCAGTCGTTCACCCAGGCCACGCACGACTCGGGCGCGGGCGGCTACGCGGTAGAGATCACCCAGGTGGCCACGCAGGCCACCGCCACCAGCGCGTCGCTGCCCGGCGGCATCGTGCTGGATGAGACGCTGACCATCAACGGCCGGCAGGTGACGCTGGACGCGGGCATGAGCCTGCAGGACGCGGCCGACCTGCTCAACTCGCTGTTCACGGCGCAGCGGATGTCGATGTCGGCGTCGGTCGAGGGCAACGCCCTGCAGATCGTGGCGGACCTCTGGGGTGACGCCGGCCGCATCGACATCGTGTCGTCGCTCGACGACGGCGCGGGCGGCACCGGCCTGGGCGGCACGCTGGCCGGCGAGGTGGCCACCGTCCAGGGCCAGGACGTGGCCGGGACCATCAACGGTGAGAGCTGCACCGGCCGCGGCCGGCTGCTCATCGCCGACGACAGCAACGCGAACACCGCCGGCCTGGAGTTGCTCGTCACCGTGGATGCTCCCGGCAGCCTGGGCGTGGTGCGCGTCAGCAAGGGCATCGCGGCGCGCATGGCCGACTTCGTCTCGGCCGTGACCGACGCCAGCGACGGCGCCCTGACGCGCGCGGCCGACGGCATCTCCGCGGAGATCGAGGCCATCGACGAGCAGATCGCGGACATCGAAGCGGAGATCGACCGGTACATCCAGCAGCTCCAGGTGGACTTCGCGCTCATGGAGACGAAGATGTCACAGTCAACCGCGCTGCTCGACTGGATGCAGCTTCAGGTCGAGAGCCTGTCGAGCTGGCAGTCGTGGCGTCGCTGAGGCGACACGGACCGCGCGCAGTACTCGCAGCGTGCAGCAGGGAGTGTAAGCGATGGCGGGACCGGGCAGAGCACCGCAGGCGTACCAGCAGGCGCAGGTGATGGGCAGTGATCGGAGACAGCTCGTGGTACTGCTGTGCCGCGCGCTGGAGCGCTACCTCACGCGCGCGGAGCAGGCGATCCGCGATCGCGAGTTCGAGACCAAGGCGGATGCGCTCGCGAAGGCGCACGCGGTCCTCAGCGAGCTGATCTGCTCACTCAACAACGAGGCCGGGGGTGAGGTGGCGCGCGGGCTGCGCCGGCTCTACCTCGGCATGCAGCGGCACATCGTGGACGTGGACCTGGGCGACGATCTCGAGCTGCTGGCCGAAGTGCTGGAGATGGCCCGTCTGCTGGCGCGGACGTGGGAGGAGGCGCTGCGCCGGTGCCTGGAGGAGCGAGCGGCGCAGGCCGCGTGAGGCCGGCGGGTGTCACGCAGGCGGGTGGGCGCCCGTGCGGGCCCGCGCGCGCCGGCGACGCCGGCGGTAGACGGCCGCGAAGATCTCCGCGACCACCTGGTAGAGCTGCTGGGGGACCGCATCGCCCAGCGCGCACGCCGCGAAGAGGCTGCGCGCCACGGGCGGATTCTCGATGATGGCCACGCCGTGGGCGCGCGCGATGCGGATGATCTCGCGGGCGATGGCGCGCTGCCCTCGCGCGACCACCCTGGGCGAGGACATCCGGCGCGGGTCGTAACGCAGCGCCACCGCGTAGTGCGTCGGGTTGGTCACCACCACGTCGGCCTGCGGCAGCTCGGCCGTGATCCCCTGCGCGAGCATGCCGCGGCGCAACTGCCGGCGCCGCTGCCGGATCTGCGGATCGCCGTCCTCCTCGCGCAGGTCGCGACGCAGCTCCTGGCGGGTCATGCGCAGCGACTTCTCGTGGTCCCACCACTCGAAGGCGTAGTCGGCGGCGCCCAGCACGAGGAGCGTGATGGTGCACTTCACGACGATCTCGCCGGCGATGCTCAGCACCAGCGACACCATGGGGGCCAGCTCCAGCCCGCCCAGGGAGACGATCTCGGCGGCCCGCCCGCGCAGCACCCACGCGCCGATGGCCAGCACCAGCGCGACCTTGATGATGCCCTTGAGCGCCGCCACGACGCCCCGCCAGCTCAGCAGGCGCTTCGCGCCGCTCGCGGGGCTAATGCGGCTCAGGTCGGGGTTCAGCGCCGCCCCGGCCAGCAGCCCGCGCGTCTGCGCGCTGGCCGCCACTACCGCCCCCAGCACCGCCGCCGCCATGATCGGCCCCACCACCACCGCCAGCAGCGGCAGCGTCTGCGCGTAGCCGGCCATGATCGCGCCCGCGTCCAGCTCCCCTGACGGCACCGCCTGCAGCATGCGCTCGGTCGCGTCGAGCAGTGCGGCCGCCATGCCCGGCCCGGCCAGCCACCACGCCAGGTAGATGCCCAGCAGCGCGACGGCGCGGGACAGGTCGGTGCTGGTCGCGACCTGGCCCTTCTCACGAGCCTGCCGTCGGCGACGCGGGGTCGGTTGCTCGGTGCGCTCCTCGGTCGCCATCAGCTACCCCGCCAGGCTCCGCACCAGCAGATCGAGGGCCTGCGCCATCAGCCGCGCGATGCTCCCCAGGTTCGCCAGCAGCAGTGGCGCGCCGACCGCGGCGATGACAAGGCCGACGGCGATCTTCGCCGGGATCCCCACCAGGAAGACGTTGATCTGTGGCACCGCGCGCGCCACCAGCCCCAGCGCCAGGTCGGCGAGCAGCAGCGCGGCCATCACCGGCGCGGCGATGCGCAGGCCCATGGCGAGCACGCACGTGCCCAGGTCACCCACCAGCTCGGCCAGCGCGCCGCCGAGGCTCGCACTGCCGATCGGCACGATGGTGAAGCTCGCGGCCAGGCCCCGCAGCAGCCAGTGATGGCCGTTGACGCTGACGAAGAGCACCAGCGCGATCATGTAGTACGCGGTGCTGAGGATGCCCGAATGCGCGCCCGAGGCGGGGTCGAAGAGCTGGCCCGCGCGCAGGCCCATCTGCAGGTCGAGCACCTCCCCGCCGAAGCGTAGCGCCTCGAGCACCGCCGCGGCGACGAAGCCCATCGCCAGCCCGACCACCAGCTCGACCAGGCACAGCGCCATGAAGCGCAGCGGCTCGTCGGGCACAGCGGCGTGGGGGGAGGCGATCGGCGCGATGACCACGGCCAGCGCCAGCGCCAGGGCCACGCGCGCCTGCGCGGGGGCCTGCTGCAGGCTCAGGCCCGGCGCGAGCGCCATCAGCCCGACCACGCGCAGCCCCGCCGGCAGCATCGCGAGCAGGTGCTCGACCAACGGACCCGCCAGCACGGTCATGCCGCCACCGCTTCGAGGGCGATCGAGCCGAGCGCGCGCACGCGCACCTCGGGCACCACCTCGGCGTGCGACAGCAGCGCCAGCTCGGGGAAGGTGCGCGAGATGAGCGCGCGCGCGTGGCGGCGGATGGGCGCGGAGGTGAGCAGTACCGGCGTGTGTCCGTGCGCGGCCATCTCCTCGGAGGCGCGCCGGGCGCCCTCGAGCAGCGTGCGTAGATCCGCCGGGTCGGGCAGGCACATCGGCCCCTGCGGCGTGTCCACGACCGCCTCGGCGAGGCGCGCCTCCAGCTCGGGGTCGAGCACGTAGACGCTCAGCACGCCGTCGGCGTCGCGGAAGCGCTCGCAGATCACGCGCCCGAGCGCGGCGCGCACGTGCTCGGCCGCCTCCGCGAGGTCGGGCGAGATGCGCAGGCCGTCGGCCAGCGCCTCGACGATCGTGGACAGGTCGGAGATGGGCACACCCTCGTCGAGCAGCCCGCGCAGCACCTGGTGGAGCTGGCCGACCGAGGCCATCTCCGGGATCAGCTCGTTGACCGCCGCCGGATTGACGTGGCGCAGGTCGTCGAGCATCGTCTGCACGTCCTGGCGGCCCAGCAGCTCGGCGGCGTGGCGCCCGATCAACTCGCTCAGGTGCGTGGCCAGCACCACCTCGGGCTCGACCACCGTGTACCCGCGCGCCTCGGCCAGCGTGCGCTGCGCCGGCTCGATCCACCACGCGGGCAGGCCGAAGGCCGGCTCCGTGCAGGCGCGGCCGGGCAGCGGGTCGAGCCCGTCGCGCTCGCCCGCGGCCGAGGTCCCGGCGATGGCCATCAGCGCGGCGGGCTCGAGCGTGCCCCGGGCGATGGCGGCGCCGCGCAGGCGGATGACGTAGGAGTGCGGCGGCAGTGATACGTCGTCGCGGATGCGCACCGGCGGCACCAGCAGGCCCAGGTCGGCGGCGACCTGCTCGCGAATGACGGCGATGCGGCGCAGCAGCGTGCTCGCGTTGCCGCCGTCCACGAGCCCGATGAGGCCGTAGCCGAGGTCGATGGCCAGCCGGTCCACGACCGGCACCGCGGGCTGGTGCTCCTCGAGAGCGTCGGGAGCGACGGCATCATCGGCCTCTCCGTGCGCCGGGCCCGAGCGCGCCACGTACCACGCCACCGCGCCGGCGAAGCCGCCGATAAGGAAGAAGCTCACGGTGGGCAGCCCCGGCACCAGGCCGAAGAGCACCATCATGACCGCCACGATGGCAACCGCGCGCGGCTGGCTGAGCAATTGCGTGGCCACGTCGCTGCCCAGGTCCTGGTCGGAGGCGGCGCGCGTCACCACCAGGCCGGTGGCGGTGGAGATCAGCAGCGCGGGAAGCTGGCTTACCAGCCCGTCGCCCACGGTCAGCAGCGCGAAGCGGCGCAGCGCCTCACCGGGCTCGAGGCCCAGGCGCATGATGCCAATGATCAGGCCGGCGACGATGTTGATGACGACGATGATGATGGCGGCGATGGCGTCGCCGCGCACGAACTTGGTGGCGCCGTCCATGGAGCCGTAGAAGTCGGCCTCGCGCTCGATGGTGCGCCGCCGCGCGCGCGCCTGGTCCTCGGTGATCAGGCCGGCGCTCAGGTCGGCGTCGATGCTCATCTGCTTGCCCGGCATCTCGTCGAGGGTGAAGCGGGCGGCCACCTCAGCCACGCGCTGCGAGCCGCTGGTGATCACCACGAACTGAATGATCACCAGGATCAGGAAGAGGATCAGCCCGACCACGAGGTCGCCGCCGACGACGAAGCCGCCGAAGGCCTCGATCACCTTGCCGGCGTGGGCGTGCAGCAGAATCAGGCGCGTGGACGAGATGTTCAGCGCCAGGCGGAAGAGTGTGGCGATCAGCAGCACGGAGGGGAACACCGCGAACTCCAGCGGTTCGCGCACGTACATCGCGACCAGCAGGATGCACAGTGCCATGCCGAAGTTGACGGTGAGCAGCACGTCCAGCAGCATCGGCGGCAGCGGGATGAGCATCATCGCCACCAGGCCGATGATGCCCACCGCCATCATGGCGTCGCTCTGTCCCAACGCGCGCTGCAGCAGGTTCGGCTGTGTCTGCTCGTCCATGCGTCCTCCCGCGCGCCTACCGCACGAACTCCGGGAGGCGGCGCAGCAGCTCCTCGCTGAAGCCCACCAGCGAGCGCAGCATCCACGCGCCGCACACCAGTACCGTCAGGCCGATCGCGATCACCTTGGGCACGAAGGTCAGGGTCATCTCCTGGATCTGCGTCACCGCCTGCAGGATCGAGATGGCGACGCCCACCACCAGCGCCACCGCCAGCATCGGGCCGCCCAGCTTGAGCGTCACCAGGAACATGTCACGCGCCACCGCGATGTACAGGTCGGTCGTCATGGCCTCTCCTCAGGCGAAGCTGAGCACCACGGAGCGCGTCACCAGGTGCCAGCCGTCCACCATCACGAACAGCAGGATCTTTACCGGCAGCGCGATCATCACCGGCGGCACCATGAGCATGCCCATGGACATGAGCACGCTCGCCACCACCAGGTCGATGACCAGGAAGGGCACGAAGAGCACGAAGCCGATCTGGAAGGCCGACTTCAGCTCGCTGATGACGAAGCCCGGCATGAGCACGTGGAAGGGCACGTCGGCGGGTGCGGCCGGGCGCGCCAGGCCGCCGATCTCATAGAATAACGCCAGGTCCTTCTCGCGCGTCTGCCGCAGCATGAACTCGCGCAGCGGCGCCGCCGACCGCGCCAGCGCCTCCTCGTAGCCGATCTCACCTGCGAGGTAGGGCTGCACGCCGCGCCGGTTGATGGCGTCGAAGACCGGGTGCATGACGAAGAAGGTCAGGAAGAGCGCGAGGCCCACCAGCACCGCGTTGGGCGGCGTCTGCTGGGTGCCCAGCGCACTGCGCAGGAAGCTCAGCACGATGACGATGCGCGTGAACGAGGTGAGGGTGAGCAGCAGCGCCGGGGCCAGCGACAGCACCGTCAGGCCCAGCAGGATGCGCAGCGTCAGCACGATCTGCTCGGGCCGGTCGCTGGTCCAGCTCTCCGGCAGCACGGGCAGCGGGGGCGTCTGCGCATGGCAGGACCCCGCGGACAGCAGAAGCAGGACCGCCGCCGCTCCCCACGGCGCCAGCCGGCGTGCCGCACGCATGGGCATCAGTACTCCTGCAGCTCCGCAAGCAGGCGATCGCGACGCGCCTGCCAGCTCTCGCCCTCGCGGCCGGGGTCGTGCCGCATGGGGCGCCCGGGCAACGACGAGCTGTGCGCGATGTTCAGCTCATCGGCGCCGCCGTCGGCGCGCTGGCGCCGCGAGCGGTAGACCGAGGGCACCGGTTCGGGCTCGGGCTCGCGCGGGGTCAGGTCGGCGATCTGCCGCACCCCCTGCTCGCGCGTGGCCAGGAGCAGGCGGCGGCCGTCCACCTCGACGAGGTGCAGGCGCCCGTCGGCGCCCAGCGACAGCGTCTCCTCGACGCACATGTGCCGGCCGCAGGCGCCGCCGCCCGCCCCGCTCGCGCGGGTGTCTTGCCACCAGCGCACCGCGCGCATCAGGCCCCACGCGACCACCAGGGCGACGATGAGCTTGCCCAGTACATCCAGCATGGACACATGGCCCGCGCCGGTTGGCCGCGCCGGCGTCTCCGCCATCGGCGTGGTGTCGGCGCTGCGCCAGTCGTAGCTCACGTCCGGGTAGTCGTCGGCGCCCGCCGCCGACTGCCCCCAGGCGTACGAGCCCAGCGCGAGCGCCAGTAGCGCGATGAGTGCGGCGCCCGGGACCGCGGTGGTCTTCACCAGCCATCACCTTCCGTCTGCGCGGCATCGATGCTGTCGTCGGCGTCCTCGACCAGCTCGGTGATGCGGTAGCCGAAGGTCTCGTTGATGACTACGACCTCGCCGCGCGCGAAGAGCCGGCCGTTGATCAGCAGGTCGATGGGCTCACCCGGCAGCCGGTCGATGGTCACCACCGCGCCGGCGTCGAGCCGCAGCACCTCGGCCAGCGGCATCTCGGTGCTGCCCAGCTCGACCGTCAGGGTCAGCGGCACGTCGAGCATGCGGTGCAGGTTGCCGCTCCCGCCCCTGCGGGCCGGGCCGGACGAGGCGTCGCGGGCGACGTGCAGGGGATGCACGCCCTGCTGCGCGCCGTCGTCAGGCTGCGGGGCGGGGGCGTCCTCGGTGGTCGGAGGCGCCGCGTCGGCCGCGCCGCCGTCGGGCTCGGGCGCCAGCAGCTCGTCGGGCTGCGATGTCGGGGCTGTGTCAGGCACGTGGGCTCACTCCTGTCGCGATCCGGTCGGCGCTGGCACGGGCGTCACTGCATGACGAACGCGGTGAAGAGCACGTCCATCACGCGGTAGTCCTCAAGCGCGTCGTCAATGCGCCGGCGCAGCAGCTCCTTGAGCTGACTGCGGTCGGGATCGTGCCGCAGCTTCTCGAAGCTCTGGCTGGACAGCACTTCGATGGCGACATCGCGCGCGTAACGGTGGCCGGCGGGGGGCAGTTCGGCCCCGGCATCGCCCCCGCCGTGACCGCCGCCTGACTCCTTCTCGGGCGCCTCGACGACCAGGCTGACCTCCGTCTGCAGGTAGCGCAGGGTGTCGTCGCCGCTCTGCAGGTTGACCAGGAACTCACCCAGCTCGAGGGTCTGCGTCGGCACGTCCTCCTCAGCGGCCTCGGCCTGCTCACCGTCGGCCGCCTCGTCCCCGCCGCGCACGCGGCTCCACGCGAAGAGTCCGCCGCCGAGCACGATCCCCACCAGGGCGACCAGCAGGATGAGCTTGAGCAACACGCCTCCGGCGGTGGAGCTGCGGCATCGCATCGGTCGGTCTCTCCTCTTCGCGTCGTGCTCAGTGCGCCGGCGGCCCGTCGGGCGCCAGCCCGGTGCGCTCACGGTGGCGCGCCGGCAGGTCGATGGCCGGACACAGGTCGATGGGGTCGATGGTGATCGTGTCGGACGGGTCGAGCGTCGGCGCTCCGGGCGTGCCCGCAAGCACGGGGCCCGGGCGATCGTCGGTGCAGACGACGATGTCCACGCGGCGGTTGCGTTTGCGGTTGGCCTCGCCGGTGTTGGGCACGAGTGGCCGGGTGTCGGCGAAGCCCGCGGCCGAGATGCGCTCGGGCGGCACACCGCCGCAGCGCACCAGGTGCGCCATGACGTAGCCGGCGCGCTGCGCGGACAGCTCCCAGTTGCTGGGGAAGCGGCCACTGCTGATGGGCAGGTCGCAGGTGTGCCCCTCGACCAGGATGGGCGCGCCCGCCTGCCGCAGCGTCGGCCCGATGGCGTCGAGGATGCGCCGGGCGTCCTCGGTGAGCGCCGCCTCGCCCGCGGCGAAGGTGACGCTGTCGGCCTTCATGCGGATGGTCACGGCGCCCCCTCGCTGCATCGCCTCGACGCTGTCGCGCAGGCGCGGCGGCAGACTCCGGCGGAACTGGCCGCGGATGGCGCTCGCCAGGCGTGCCCGGCTGACACCGGCCGCGCCGCCGTCGGTGCCCGGCCTCCCCTGCCTGCCCTCGCCCGCGGCACGCCCGGTCACCACATGGGCGGCTCCCGCGCCGAAGGCGTTGCCCATGGCGTGCGCCAGGGCCTCGAACTTCTGCAGGTCAAGCACGGACATCGAGTACATCATGATGAAGAAGGCCAGCAGCAGTGTGATCATGTCGGCGTAGGTGATGAGCCAGCGTTCCGCGTTCTCGTGCTCCTCTTCCTCATGCTGCTCGTGAGCGCTCAACCGCGTCCGCCTCCGTCGGCCCCGATGCCTCCAGCCTCTCACGGCTGCCCGGCGGCACGAACGCCTTGAGCGCCTCCGCCACCAGGATCGGGTTGTCGCCGCGCTGAATGGCGCGCACGCCCTCGAGGATGATGTGGCAGCTCTGCTGCTCGTCCTTGCTCAGGCTCTTGAGCTTCGTGGCCAGCGGGATGAAGACCACGTTGGCCGAGGCGACGCCGTAGAGCGTGGCCAGGAAGGCCGAGGCGATCGCCGGGCCCATCGAGCTGGGGTCGTCGATCTTTCCCATCATGTGCACCAGCCCCATCACCGTGCCGGTGACGCCCAGGGTCGGCGCCAGCCCGCCCATGGTCATCAGCAACTCGGCGCCGCGGGTGTGACGCCTCGCGAGCTGGGCGATCTCGGTGCACATTACCTCGTTGACCACGTCGGGCGGGGTGCCGTCGGCCACCATCTGCAGCGCCTTGGCCATGAACGGATTGGCCTGCCGGATCGATGCAAGCTGCTTCTCCATCCCCAGGAAGCCCTCGCGGCGCGCGAGGGTAGCCATCTCGACCATGGTGCGACTCACCCGCACGGGGTCGGCCAGCCGTGAGAAGAACGCCTGCCGCACGACGCGCGGCAGGTTGAGCACGTCCTCCATGCGCGCGGTGACCACCGCCGCCCCGAAGGTGCCGCCGAAGACGATAAGCGCCGCGGGGACGTTGACCAGCGCGCCCATGTGCCCGCCCTCGATGACGACCGAGCCGAGGATGCACACCAGCGCGACGACCAGGCCCAGGACTGTGGCGAGGTTCACCGCGGCCTACTCCCCCATGGCCCGGCGAGAGGTGGCGCGGCCGATCACGCGGCCCCACTGTCCGGCCGTGGCCGCACTGCCGCCCCCGTCGCTGCGCAGCGTGCCGAGGTAGTCCACCGCCGCCCCGATCACCTCGTCCACGCTCTCGCGCACCACGTAGGTGTTGCCGGTGGTGAGGGTGATCACGGTGTCAGGAACCGCCTCGATGCGCTCAACGAGGAGTGCGTTGACGACCACGGGTCTACCGTTGAGTGCGGTCAGGCGTATCATGGCAGGCTCCTTGCGGCGGTATCCGTGCCAGGCCGCTGACGGCCCGGGCGCATCAGGTGCGGATGAGGCGCACGACGTCGTCGAGCATCTCGTTGGCGGTGGCGATGACGCGCGTGGAGGCCTGGAAGCCGCGCTGGGTGGTGATCATGTCCACGAAGGCGCGGGTGAGGTCGACGTTGGACATCTCCAGGCTGCCCGCAACGATGCCGCCGCGCCCGCCGGTGCTCGCCGCGCCCACCATGGGCGGGCCGGAGGCGGGGGCTTCGGCGTAGAGGTTCGCGCCCACGTGGCGCAGGCCGCCGGGATTGCTGAAGCCGGCGAGCGCCAGCTGCGCGAGCGTGCGGGAGCGCCCGTCCGAGTAGTGGCCCTGCACGAAGCCATCATCGGACAGCTCCACGGATACCAGGGATGCGGCGGGCCGACCGTCCTGCGACTGCACGGCGACGGTGTTGACCTGCGCGACGCAGGTGAGGTCCGTCAGGTCGATGGTCACCGACAGCGGCGTGGTCGCGCCGTTGGCGAGGGCGATGTCGAGCGCCAGGCTGCCGCCGGCGGTGAGCGCGCCATCCGCGCCGAACTGCGCGGTGCCCGAGGCCGAGCTGGCGCCACAGGTGGCGTCGCAGTCCCACTCGCCCACGGTGGCGGTCTTGGTGAACACCAGCTCGACCTCGTGGGGCTCGCCCAACGAGTCGTACACGGAGATGGTCGCGGTGACCGTGTCGCCGGTGGCCGCAGTGGCGTCGAGGTTACCGGCGACCGTCGCGGCGGTGGTCGCCACCGGTGGCGCCAGGGCGCTGAGGTCGAAGGTGAGGGCGGTGGGTGCGCCATTGGCGTCCACGACGCCATCAGTCGCCAGCCAGCCCAGCACGCGATGTCCGCTGCCGGAGCTGACCAGCGTGTTGGTGTCGTCGAGGCCGAAGGCCCCGGCGCGCGTGTAGTACACGCCCTCGTTGTCGCGCAGCATGAACATGCCGGCGCCCTCGATGGCGGCGTCCAGCGGCTGGCCGGTGCGTTCGAGTGCGCCCTGGCCGTGTTGGATGGTCACGCTGCTGAGTGATACGCCGCTGCCGATCTGCACGGGGCTGGTGCCGCCGATGCCCACGTCGCTGCCGGAGCGACCGCCCTCGAGCGTCTGGTACAAGGCGTCCTCGAAGGTGGCGCGCCCCTCCTTGTACGCGACCGTGTTGGAGTTGGCGATGTTGTTGCCGACCACGTCAAGCCGCTCCTGGAAGGCGACCGTCCCTGACAGTCCGGAAAACAGCGCGCGGTTCATGGTTCTGCTCCTCTCCCCTTCGGGTGCCCCGGGCGTCCGACCCGGAGGCTTCCCGGCAACACCTGTGATAGTGCGTCCCGCCGCGGCCCGCTGTCAGGCCACGGTCACGATCTGATCGAGCGTCAGCTCCGTCCCGCCGGCCATGACCCGGGCGCCGTCGGCGCTCAGCGTCACCTGCTCTACCGCCGCGCTCACAAGCTGCCCGGAGACGGCGTCGTGCCAGCTCACCGTGCGGCCGATCAGCGTCAGCGCGGGTGCCAGCGCCTGGTCGGCGTGCATCTGCGCCAGCAGCGTGCCGATGCCGGTCAGCTCAGACACGCTCTGCAGCTGGGCGAGCTGCGCCAGAAACTGCGACGGGTCCATCGGCGCCAGCGGGTCCTGCGCCTGGAGCTGCGCGACCAGCAGCGTCATGAAGTCCCGGGTCTGCGACGGCGCCTGCGTGCCTTCGACGCCGCCCGTCGATGCTGTGACTGCCTCCACCCTCATCCTCGCGGCTCCTTCCTCACGCCACCATGTCAACGCGGCGGATCGGTCCGCGCGCGACTGCCGCGGGCGGCCGCGGCGGCGTTTCGGGCGCGGGCGCCATGCGCGGGCCCGTCTGCGGTGGGCGTCGATCCATGGGCTCGCGCGGCGCTCCCTGCCCGGCCCCGCCGCCCCCATGTCGCACGTCGAACTGTGCGATGCGCACGTCCTGCTCGGCCAGCGTGGCGCGCACCTGGCCCTCCGCCTGGCGCAGCGCCGCCACCGTCTCGGGGCGCTCGGCGATGACCACCGCACGAACCGTGCCATCGCGTACGCTCAGTTCCAGCTCGCACCGCCCCAGCTCGGGCGGGTCCACCTCGATGCGCACGTGGCGCACACCGTCGCGCACAGGCAGCTCCGCGATGCGCGGGATGTGCACGTGCGCGACGGGGCGAGTCGATGCGGCGCCATCCGCCGGCGGGTGTGTCGGCGCGATGTGCGCTGAGGGCGCCGTCCCGGCGATGGTGTCCACGGGGCGCGTGGGAGCCGTCGCCCCGTCAGCGGGCCTTGGTGCAGCGTCCTCGCGCGTCGGCATCGTTGATCGACCGTCCGGCGCATGAGGAGCCGGGGCCTGGCGCTCCGGCCGAAGTGTGGCCGCCGGCCGGCCCTCGGTGGCACGCTCGACGGGACGC
>JALGVA010000019.1 GCA_029820295.1 Candidatus Zipacnadia bacterium | reverse complement strand
AGCTGCCATTGCTCCGCTCGATCAGTGTCCACATGAGAATGTTCGCAAACCTATACACGAGTACCTGCCTCAACGACCAAAAAACTTGCACAACCTAAAACCGATGCTCCTGCCGGTGGCGCAGACCGCCTCTGAGCGGGGTCACGATGGCCGCTCGACGGCACGCGTGAGAGCATGCCACGCCTCCCGGCGGCACTGCATCATGGGAGATCGACGCGGCCGTAGACCGAACCCACGAGGGCCCGCGCAGGTCTGCGCAGGGCAAGGCGCGAAGGCCCGCGCGCCGCATCACCTGCCGCCGATTGGGGCCCTCGCCATGCTGCCACCAGCCGAGCACGGCGATCAGGAGCCGGTTCTCAGCCACCTGCGCCGCGTCCATGCCCCGGAACTGCGCGAGCACGCCTGCCGCGCGACGGACAGCGAGGGCGTGGCAGCGTGGCAGGAGCGGGCGCGGCCCGCCCTCAGAGCGCTGGTCGGGCTCGAAGGAATGGAGCGCGAGCTGGCCGGGTACTCGCCGCAGGTGGCGCTGGATGATGCTGAAGACCTGGGCGAGTTCACCCGCGCACTCGGGCGCATCGAGACCGAGCCCGGCTGGTGGGTCGAGTTCTGGCTGCTGCGCCCCGAAGGCGATGGTCCGTGGCCGCTGGCGGTGCTGCCGCACGGGCACGAGGCGCGCGGGCACGACACCTACGCCGGCGTGCATCGCGACGACCCGCGGCGGCGCGAGCGCATCGAGCGGCTTGACGCGGACGTAGCGGTGCAGGCGGTGCGTCGGAACTTCCTGGCCATCGCGCCCAACACGCGCGGCTTCGAGGCCAACTGCATCCCCGACCTGAACCAGCGCCACGATGGCCGCGACTGCCGCAGCCAGCTCATCCACGCCCTGCTGGCGGGCCGCACGGTCATCGGCGAGCGCCTGTGGGACCTTGAGCGCATCATCGACTGGGCGACGGCGCTGCCCGAGGTCGATGCGCCGCGCATCCTGATGATGGGGAACTCCGGCGGGGGCGTGGCGACCACCTATGCGGCCGCCTGCGATCCGCGCGTCACGGTCACGGTGCCAAGCTGCTCGTTCGCGCCCTTCATGGGCGCGGGTGGCCTGGTGCATCACTGCGACTGCAATGTCGTCCCCGGCATCCACCACTTCGGCGAGTTCGCCGACGTAGCCGGACTGATCGCGCCGCGCTCGCTGCTGATCGTCAACGGCCGCGAGGACACGCTCTTCCCGCTCGAGGAGGTCGAGCGGGCGGTCGGGGACATTCGGCGCATCTACGCCGCCGCGGGCGCCCCCGAGCGCTTCGAGCACGCCTGGGGGATGGCCGGGCACCGCTTCTACGCCGACATCATCTGGCCGTTCGTCCAGCGGGCGCTTGCGGGCGGCTGACCGTGGCCCTACCCACCCCAGCGCAGGAACTTCACCTCCAGCGGCGCGAAGTCCAGGCGCGCCTCTCCCCCATCGATCCGCACGTCAGCCTCGCCCGCCATCACGCGCTGCGGCGGCGCCGCGAAGCGCACCGTGGCCGTCGTCGGCTCGGGGGAGTCGCTGACCATCAGGAGCCACGTCTCCCCGTCGAGCGCGCGCACCGTCCAGTGGATGGCCTCGTCGGCCTCGACCGTGATCTCCGGCGTCGGCTCCACCGACAGCAGCACCGGCGCCAGGTCGGCCACCTCTTGCGCGACCGCCTTCACCTCCGGCCAGCGCTCGTCGAACGGGTACTGCCGGTCCTTGCGCAGGTCGAACCACGAGTAGTAGATCAGCCCGTCGGCGCCCTCGCAGATACACTGCCAGGTCATCGAGCGCAGCTCGGCGGGCGTGGGCGGGCGCACGTCCTCGCCATCGCGGTAGACCGCCCAGTTGAAGGCCTGCGGCACCATCCACAGCGCGCGCGCGTCATCGACGGCCTCGCGCGTGATGCGCGTCCACTGGCCTGCCATGGAGACGGGCCGAGCGGGGATCGGATACGGGTCGGTGCCGATGACGTCGAAGCTGCGCACGTAGCGTCGTACCTCGCCGACCTGGTAAAGCACCACCCAGGTCGGATGGTCGGGGTCCTCCTCCTCGACCCAGCGCTGGTGGGCCTCGAGGCGGTCCATCATCGACGCGGGCAGCTCATCGTTGAGGTACCAGGCCATCAGCGCCGGGTGGTCGCGGTAGCGGCGCACGCGCTCGCGCACTGCGGCCTCCTCGTCGGCCTCGGCGGTGATGAACGCCGGGCAGTACCGTGTGCCGAAGTAGAAGTCCTTGATTGAGTAGATCACGCCCAGGCCGAACTCCTGCGCCAGGTCCATCTGCTCGGGGTTGGGCGAGCCGTAGGGCATCAGGCAGTTGAACGGGCCCTCGACGTAGCGCTCAAGCTGCTCACGGTCGATGCTGCTCCAGTACATGCCCAGCGGGAAGACCGGCTCGCCATCGACGATGAGCCGGTTGTGGCGGTCGATGAAGCTGTGCGGCATCGGGCCCTCGCGGCGGGTCAGGCGGTACTCATCGGCGCAGATGCTCGCGCCGTCGGCGTCCTGGAGGTCCACGGTCACGAGGTAGTCCCCCGGCGCCAGGCCGCCG
Organism: Candidatus Zipacnadia bacterium; assembly: GCA_029820295.1. Classification (GTDB taxonomy): domain Bacteria; phylum Armatimonadota; class Zipacnadia; order Zipacnadales; family UBA5352; genus JALGVA01. The sequence continues at coordinate 45,826 of JALGVA010000019.1, read as the reverse complement.
ACCGGGAGCGACAGGCGCACATCCTCGCCGGTGATGCCGGCCACGCCCTCCTCGGCCACGGCCGCCCCGCCAGCGGCGGGCTGCAGGCGCGCGCCCAGGCGCAGGTCCGCGGGGGGCACGTCGAGGTCGTCCAGCACGAAGCTCGCCGTCACCTGCACCTGCTCGGGCCCGTCGTCGGTGATCCAGCCGCGGTAGGGGCCAACCAGCAGGCTGTGCATGGGGCGCTCCGGGACGAGCCGCACGCAGACGTCATCCCACCACGCCCGGCCGACCATGCCCCGGCGCACGTAGCAGGTAATCGTGGGGTCCGTGGCCTCAGCCGGCAGGCGCGCGGTCAGGCCACCGACCTCGCTCCACTCAGCGGTGTCGCCCTTGCGGCCCGAGGGGTACGAGCCGCCCATCCAGGCCCCGTCCTGGTCGCGCCACTCGACGCAGATGGTGGCGCCGGTGTCATCGCCGACCACGTCCTCGGTGCGGACAAAGGCGCGGATGTCGTAGCGCCTGCCCGGCTGCAGGTCGATGGGCTGGCTGCACAGCACGTACAGGTCGGGATCGTCATTCTCCCAGGTCAGCGAGCGCTCGCCGGTGCGCGCGACCGTGCCGTCGATGGCGTAGCGCTGGGGCAGGCGCCAGCCGACCGGGCTGCCGTCGGCATCGACCTCCTCGAAGCTGGGGTTGCGCACCAGGTTCTCGCCGGTCGGGACGCCCCACTGCTGGGCCGCGGCAACCGCAAGGCCGAACATCAGGAGCATGGTCACTGCGCCGAACCGCATCATCGGGATCACTCCTCCACACGTCACCAGTTCATGGGGTAGACCTGCATGCCCTCGGAGAAGAAGGCGATGACCGTGTACAGCCCGCCGTTCATCAGATCGCCGACCACGAGGCCCAGGAAGAACGGCAGCGCGCGCCGGTAGAGGCCGGCGCCGCCATAGCGCATGATGACGACCTTGGCGGCCCAGGCGAGCAGGAACGGGAACCACTGCGCGTCCATGCTGGTGGTGTGCGCGATGGCGTAGCCGACCGGGTGCAGCGGCCACCACAGGAAGCGCGTGCGCATCGCGAACAGCGCGACGGTGACCAGCACCCCGACCGCCACGAAGACCGCGCCCGGGACATCGGCCGGCTGAGGCGCGTTGAGGTAGCCGGCGAGGCGCTCGAAGGGCATGCGCCCCTGCTGGATGCGCCAGACCTCGCCCTTGGCGGTCGCGCCCAGTGCGTGCCAGACCGCCAGCGCCGACCAGAACGCCACCGGCACGCCCACCGTCGTCGCGACGACCACCGACCAGGTCATGCGTCCGCGGTCGATGTCCAGCTCATCGGCGAACTTGTAGGCATCGAGCTGGTGCGGCATGGCGACGCAGCGCAGGTCGTAGGTCGAGATGTTGCTCAGGAAGGCCATCACGGTGAGGTCGCGCGGGGCGAAGCGCCTCGCGCCTGCGGTCTGCACGATCAGCGAGCTGGGGTCGATGCGCGGGCCGAAGAGCCAGGCGTCGCCGGTTTCCGCACGAATGCGCGTGGCGGCCGTGAGGTAGACCAGCGCGAGCGCAATGGTCAGGCCGGCGAGCGCGGCGTTCATGCCTGCGGCGCGCGCGAAGCCGACCATGCCCGCGAAGCTCAGCATCAGCGCGGGCACCGCCCAGCGCGGCGCGGCGGAGTGCGCCGCGCCCGAGGGAGCGAAGGCGTCCCGGCAGACCTGCGCCAGCTCGGCGCGCCCGACCCAGACGCTCAGCGCGGTCAGGCCGATGAAGGCGCCCGCGCCCTGATGGTCCGGGAAGGGGAAGCGGCTCAGGCCGCCGGTGCCCCAGTCATCGATGCCCAGCACGGCCGCGGCCACGAGCGCGAGCTTGCGCGCGACGTAGAACAGCCAGCACGAGAGCGTGACCTCGGTGGTCAGCAGGTAGGCGATGCCGATCACGAACGGGTAGAAGGACAGCCGCAGGCCGCCCATGGCGTTCCACGGCGGCCCGGCGAAGTGGCGCGACAGACTGATGTTGCGTACCTCGAGCTTGGGCACCGTCGGGTAGTTGCGGTTGAGGGTGTTGAGCGTGCCGATGAGGAAGGGCAGGGCCATGCCGACCCACGCCACCGGGTTGCACCAGAAGTCGCCCGAGGGCGCGGTGACCTCCAGCGGCACCTGCACGGTCGGGAAGGTCAGGCGCTCGCGCCGGATCCACTGCGCGCGCACGATGGCGGCGAGGCTGAGCGTACAGATGGCGAAGGCGATGACGAAGCAGCACCAGATGGTGGCCGGGCCCAGCCAGACGTCGATGGGCAGCGGGCCGCCCTCGAAGAAGGGCGTGACACTATGGGCGTCCGGGGGCGCGAGCCACTGTGGAATGTACTCATGGAAGCGCTCCCAGCGGTTCTCGGGGGTGGCGAAGTAGTAAGGCGCGGCCAGCGAGGGCACGAGGAAGTGGATGGCGCCGGACGAGGCGAGCACCGAGCCGGTGGCGGCCATCACGTAGATCACGATCAGCTCGCGGCGGTTCAGGCCCAGCCGACGACTGACCAGGCGCAGGAGCGTGCTCAGCCCGAGCACGACGAGGAGCGTGGTAAAGGCGCCGACGGGCACCGAGGTGTTGGCCATGGCGGTGTGGCCGCGCCGCCCGCCCAGCACCAGCTCCGCCCAGTGGATCATGGCGATGGCGGCCAGCAGCGCGAGCAGGCCGATGGTCACGGACGCGGGCGTGACCGCGGCGCCGCGAGGGGTCTCCTCGGGGTCCTCGGCCGACCTCACGTCGCGCTCGATGGCGATGGGCATGCCCTCCGTGCGGGGATCGATACGCCGCACGGCGCTTCGGCGGCGAAGGCGAGGGGACCTTCAGAGTACTCGGCGGCGAGGCGCCAGCCGTTGCCTGTCGCCGTCCCCGGCTGCCGGTTGCCGGCTCCCCGTTGCGGGCCGTCTGCCGTTCCCCATGCCCCATGCTCCATCCCCCATGCCCAACTGTTCCCGGCCGTTCAGTACATGGCGATCTGCCGCCCCTCGCCGCCGCGAATGGGCGTCTGGCGGACGACCTGCTCGTTGCGGTACGTGGCGCTTCCCGGCGTCCGGTGGTCAGCAGGCTGCAGACCTGCCTCCCGAGAGTCACCCGCAGGCGGGAGCGCGAAGTCCTGCCATGAGCCCAGACCGATAACGCGTTCGGCGGTCACCGACAGGTCGAGCCTGCCCATGCGCGTGAGCCGGCCCTCGACGCACAGGACCGGGCTCGTGTACAGTGCGCGTCCGCACTTCTCGTAGGCCTCCTCGAAGACCGCTACGTCGATCAGCCCCAGCTCGTCCTCGAGCGAGATGAAGATGGCGGTGCGGCCGCTGCGCGTGGGCGGGCGGGCACGCGCGACCACAATCCCCGCCACGCGCACGCGCTCGCGATCCCCGCGCCGCCACAGCTTCACGCTGGGCGTCACGCCCAGCTCGCGCAGGCGCTCGCGCCAGAAGCTGAAGGCATTACGCGTGGTGCTCACCCCGAGCAGGTGCAGGTCGGTGGCGACGCGCCCCACCGCGGTCATCGGATCGAGCGAGGGCAGCAGGCGCACCAGGTCGTCCACGTCGTCATAGGCCAGCGAGGGGCCGCAGCGCCGCCCGCGCCGGTCGGCGACCACGTCATCGGGCAGCGCGCCCAGCCGCCACATCAGCTCCTGCACGCTCAGGCCGGTAAACTCGAAGGCGCGCGCCAGCACCAGGTTCTCTACCGCCGGGCGCGGCACACAGGTGCGGCGGCAGAAGTCATCGAGCGAGGCGAACGGCCCATGGCGCTCGCGTTCGGCGACGATGCGTTCAGCGCTGCCGTGCAGCCCACGCACCATCCACAGGCCGACGCGGATGTCACCGCGCTCGTTCGCGTCATATTCGACCGTGCAGCGGCCCTCGCTGCGGTTGACGCAGGGCGGCAGGATGGCGCAGCCGAAACGCTTCGCGTCCTCGGCGACGGTACGCGGCGGGTAAAAGCCCATCGGCTGGCTGGAGAGGATGCCGGCGAGGAACTCCGCCGGGTAGTGCGCCTTGAGCCACGCGGTCTGATAGGAGATCTTGCCGAAGCAGGCCGCGTGGGCCTTGTTGAAGCCGTAGGCGGCAAAGCCCCGCACCATGTCGAAGATCTCGGCCGCGACGTCCGGCCGCACGCCGCGCTCGCTCGCGCGCAGCATGAAGCGCTCCTGCACCTCCTCCAGGTCCTCGGGGGTGATGTCGTGGGTCATCATGCGTCGCAGCACGTCGGCCTCGCCCAGCGAGAAGCCGGCGATGGCGTGGGCGATGCGCAACACCTGCTCCTGGTAGATGACCACGCCGAAGGTCGAGGCGAGGATCGGCTCGAGGTCGGGGTGGGCGTACTCGACCGGCTGCAGCCCGTGGCGGCGCAGCACATAGGGGGTGATCATGTCCGCCTGCACCGGTCCGGGACGGAAGAGCGAAATGTTGGCGATGACGTCCTCGAACTGCGTGGGCTGGGTGCGCCCGAGCAGGTTGCGCTGGCCGGGGCTCTCGAGCTGGAACAGGCCGACGGTGTGGGTGCTGCGCAGCAGCTCATAGGAGGGTTCATCGTCGAGCGGGATGGCCTCGATGTCCGGGCGGACGCCGGTGCGGGTCTCGATGTGATCGAGCGCGTCCTCGATAGCGGAGTGGATGCGCAGGCCGAGGAGGTCCATCTTCACCAGCCCCAGCGCCTCCACATCGTCTTTGTCGAACTGGCTGATGACGATGCCCTTGCAGGCCAGCTCGAGCGGCACCATCTCGGTGAGCGGGCGCGCGCCGAGGAGCAGTCCGCCCACATGCACCGACAGGTGGCGCGGGAAGCCGGAGATCTCCTGAGCCAGCTCGATGAGCAGGCGTTTGTCGTCGATGTCCACCGCGGCGTCGCGCAGCTCGGGGTAGCGCTCCATGGCCTCGCCGATGTCGGCGGCGCGGATGTGCGGGAAGAGCGAGGCGATGCGACCGATCTCCTCGTCGGAGAAGCCCAGGGCGTGGCCGATCTCGCGGATCGCCGCCCGGGCGCGGAAGGTGTTGACGGTGCACACCGCGGCGACGTGCTCGGCGCCGTAGGTATCGTAGACGTACCTGGTGACCTCATCGCGGCGGCGGGTGTCGAAGTCCACGTCGATATCGGGCATGTTGCGCCGCTCGGGGTTGAGGAAGCGCTCGAACAGCAGGTCGTTGGCGAGCGGGTCGGCGTGGGTGATGCCCAGCACGTAGCTGACCAGCGAGTCGCCGGCGGAGCCGCGGCCGGTGCAGCGGATGCGCTGCTCGCGGGCGAAGCGGACGATGTCCCAGACGATCAGGAAGTAATCGCACAGGCCCTTGCCCTCGATGATGGCCAGCTCGTGATCGAGACGCGCGCGCACCTCGCCGGTGAGGTGGCCGTAGAGCCGCCGCGCGCCATGCGCGCACAGACGGCGGAGGTAGTCGCGCGTGGCTTCGCCCGCATGCGGCGGCGGATAATCGAACGCGGATGCCGTTGCCGCGCGAATCTCTCCCGCGCCTGCTGTTGTCGTTGCTGTTTGTCGTTCCGTGCCACGGGCGTTCGCGCAACGCCCCCCGTCGCTTGCGACCTTCCGGGCGCCCTCGCCCATGGGTCGTTCGGTGATCCAATCGCAGGAACGGCGGGCCGGACAGTGGTCCGGCCCCTCCATACGACAACGACAGTCGTCGCCGTCCCCCCATCCCCCATCCCCCATCCCCCATGCCCGCCGTGCGCAGTGCTCCCTCAACCGCTCCATATCGAACGCCGGGAAGTGAAAGCTCTCCAGGTCCAGCTCCCACTCGCAGCGCGCGGCGATGCGCGCGGCGTTGGCGATGGCCTCGGGCTGGTCGGCGAACAGCTCCGCCATCTCGTGCGGCGGCTTGAGCGCGAACTCGGCGTTGGGGCGGCGGTCGGGGTGCGGCTCATCGACCGTCTGGCGCGCGCCCATGCACACCATCACGTCCTGCAGGCGATACGACGAGCGGTCCACGTAGTGCACGTTGTTGGTCGCCACGCACTCCAGCCCCAGGCGCGCGGCGAGGTCGCCCAGCCGGTGGCGCATGCGGTTGTGCGGGCGCGGCAGCAGGTGATTGTGCAGCTCGATGAAGAAGTGCTCGGAGCCGAACAGATCGCGATAGTGCTCCCCCACCTCGTACGCCTCGCCGAAGCGCTTGCGCGCCAGCAGTGCCGGGATCTCGCCGCGCTTGCGGCAGGCCGAGAGGGCGATCAGGTGGCCGCAGTGCCGGCGCAGGTTCTCCTGGGTGAGCAGCGGGTGGTCGCGATCGACGTCCCGGTAGGCCGCCGAGAACGCGCTCTCACGCCGCGCCTCGCCCAGCCGTGCGGCGGTGACCAGCCGGCACAGGTTCGAATAGCCCTCGTTGTCCTCGGCCAGCAGCAGCAGGTGCGGGGGGCGCTCCGGGTCCTCGAGGTGTTCGGGCAGCACCGGCTCGACGGTGAACTCGACGCCGATGATGGGCCGCACGCCGGCCGCGAGCGCGGCCTGGAAGAAGCGCACCGCGCCGGCGAGGGAGTCATGGTCGGTGAGCGCGAGGGCGGACATGCCGGCATCGCGCGCCGCCCGCGCCAGGGCTTCGACCGGCGCCGCACCGTCGTAGAACGAGAAGTTGCTGTGAGTATGCAGGTGCGTGAAGGCGGTCATCAGTCGTTAGCCGGTAGCCGTTAGCCGGTAGCCGTTAGCCGGTAGCTGAAAGCCGATAGCTGGAAGCCGGTAGCTGGAAGCTTCAATCCCACACCCGATACACGTGCCACCGGTCGGTGGTCTCGTAGCGGCACAGGTCGAAGGTGCGGCCGGCGTCGGTGAGCACGCGCACGAAGCGGCGCTCGCCATCGCCCTTCCACCAGCGCCCCATCAGCCGCCAGGCGCCGCCGGTATCGACCACCTCGTAGCGCCGTCCACGCCAGGTAAAGGCATTCGGGCAGCGTTCGCGGGTGCCTTCGGTGTAGATCGGTTCGCCTATGGATCTGGTCATCGCCACCATCGCACTCACTCGCAGAACATCGTGGTGAAGGCATTATATCGAACAATTGTTCGACCGTCAAGAGAACGACGGGGGAATGAGCAATGGACAATCGGGACGGTGGGCCTCACTTTCCGTCGACGCGCGATCCGCAGGGCTGCGCGCGCCAGTCGTTGTTGCTCCCCTTCCCCTGCACTCCATCCCGCTCGTGAGCGGGACGGAAGGGAGAGGGGCTGGAGGCTGCGCCTGCGCAGCCGGAGGGGGTGAGGCACGCTGAGAACTTCGCCCACCGCGGGAACCCGCGCATATGCCTGCTTCGTCATACGCACCAGAGGTAGTGCGCAGAGGAGGGCACACCATGATCAGGCGACTGGCGTTGTCCGCGATGCTGCTGACGATCCTCGCGGGGGGGGCGCCGGCAGACGGCATCCTCATCCCCGGGCCACCTGAACGGCCCGAGCCCGATGTCCCCTGGTTCACCATCAAGTACCATCACGTGGACGTGGAGATCCGCGACCAGGTCGCCACCACGAAGATCGACCAGGTCTTCGTCAACGAGGCGAACCGCGAAGTCGAGGCCACCTACATGTTCCCGCTGCCGCCCAATTCGGTGGTGCAGGACTTCGAGATCGTGGCCGACGGCCAGCGGCTCGAGACCAGCCTGCTCGAAGCCGACGAGGCCCGGCGCATCTACGAGGACATCATGCGCCGCCGCCGCGACCCGGGGCTGTTCGAGTACGCGGGCAACAACACCTACCGCGCCCGCGTCTTCCCCATCCCCCCCGACGGCGAGCGTCGCATCCAGATCACCTACTCCGAGCTGCTGGGCCATGACGCCGGCGTGGTCGAGTACGTGTACCCGCTCAGCACCGAGCAGTTCTCGACCGAGCCGGTCGGCGAGACCGTGTTCAACGCGCGCATCACCTCCGCCGACCCCATCGCCAGCGTCTACTGCCCCAGCCACAATGTCTCCATCGACAAGCAGGACCGGCGGCACGCCACCGTCTCCTATGAGGAGAACAACACCCGCCCCGACCGCGACCTGCGCATGTACTACACGGTGTCGATGGACGCCGTGGGCACCCACATCATGACCTACAAGGAGCCCGGCGAGGACGGCTTCTTCATGTTGCTGACCGCCCCGTCGGTTGAGCGCGACGCCGCCCCGGTCCCCAAGAACGTGGTCTTCGTGCTGGACCGCTCGGGCAGCATGAGCGGCGAGAAGATCGAGCAGGCGCGCGATGCGCTCACCTTCTGCGTCAATCAGCTCGGTGAGGACGACCTGTTCGAGATCATCACCTTCAGCGACAACATCCGCTCCTTCGGCGAGGAGCTGGGCCGCGCCGGCGCGGACCGTGTGCGCGAGGCGCGACAGTTCATCGCCGACATGGAGGCGGCGGGCTCGACCGACATCAACGCCGCCATGCAGCTCGCGATGGAGCGCCGCTCCGAGGGCCGGCCCAACTACATCGTGATGCTCACCGATGGCCTGCCCACCGCAGGCGTTACCGACCTCGACGACATCCTGGCTAACGTCAGGGACGCGCGGGAGGAGATGGACGCCTCCACGCGCGTCTTCGTCTTCGGCGTGGGCTACGACGTGGACACGCACTTTCTCGACCGGATGTCGCTCGACAACGGCGGTGTAGCGGCCTACGTGCGCCCCGAGGAGAGCATCGAGGCCAAGGTCGCCAGCTTCTACGCCAAGATCTCGCACCCGATGCTGACCGACATCGGCGTGGACTTCGGCGAGATCACCACCTATGACACCTTCCCGCAGGAGCTGCCCGACCTGTTCCACGGCTCGCAGATCGTGGCGCTGGGACGCTACGACAGGCGCACCACCGGCGCCACGACGGTGCGCGTCTCCGGCCAGACGCCTGAGGGCTCCGAGCACTTCGACATCCGCGCGAGCTTCCCGGAGGAGGCGCGCTCGCGCGACTACATCCCGGCGCTGTGGGCGGGGCGCAAGGTCGGCTGGCTGCTCGATCAGATCCGGCTGAACGGTGAGAGCAAGGAGCTGGTGGACGAGATCGTACGCCTCGGAACCGAGTACGGCATCCTCACCGAGTACACCTCGTTCCTGGCGCTGGATAGCGGCGAGATTACCGCCGACGAGGTGGAGGAGCGGCTACGCGGCCCGGAGGGCGCGATGGGCCCGGCCGGCCCGCTGGCGACCGAGCGCATGGGCGGATATGCCATCTCCCAGCGGGACAACGCCCAGGCCATGCAGGCGCAGACCTCGGTGGCGACCCAGAACATGTACCTCGATGCCGAGGGCAACTGGCAGCGCGTGGGCAACATCGTCAACGTGGGCCAGCGCGGCTTCATCCAGCAGGGCGAGCAGTGGGTGGACAGCCGCCTGCGCGTCGGGACCGAGCAGCAGCTTCAGCCCGAGCTGCAGGTGCAGGCCTTCAGCGAGGCCCACTTCCAGCTCGCGCGCGCCTTCCCGGCGGTCAACGCCCAGCTCGCCGTCGCCGAGAACATGCTGGTGCTGGTCAACGGCCACGTGGTGCAGATCGGCGGCGAGGGGAAGACCGAGCTGACCGAGGCTGAGCTGGATGCGCTCGAGCAGCCGGCAGCGCCCGAGACCGGCGCGGCGCCCGGCACCGACGGCGGGACCATGCTCGGCCGCCGCGGTCTGCTGGAGGCCCTGGGCGCGATGCTCGCAGGACTTCTCGCGCGCATCCCGGACCTCGTGTAACACCGCACGATAGGCGAAGAAGCATCAGCTCAGCTCCCGGTCGCTCCGGCGGCCGGGAGCTTCGCATCTCTCCTCAGCCGGTCGCGCACCAGAGCACGTCGCGCGCCACTCGCCTGGCGACCAGCCGCAGCAGCCACCAGCCCGTCGGCGAGCGCCCCGGCGACCACGGTGCTGACTGCAAACGTGACCGGCAGCGGGCACAGGCGCCGAGGACGGCGAGGATGGCCGCGGCCTCGATGGGGTGGTGGTTGGGATACGCGAAGGCAAACTGACCGACCGGAAAGCCGATCGCCGCGCCGATCAGCGCCCCTCGCCCCGCCCAGCGGAGGAACGTCAGCAACTCGTCACGGCTGTAGCCGCCTGGTCCGCCGCTTCTGAGCATAGCGCGCCCCTCCGGCCTGCGTTGGCCGTCTGGCCACCACCGCCTTCGACGCTCCCTCAGTCACGTCACCCGTAGCGCCAGTGTTCGCGGTGCAGGGCGGCGATCAGGGCGAGCACGCACACTGTGCCACCGATGGCCCAGAATACGCCCATGGGCTCCTCAAGCAGCCACACACAGGTCAGCAGGCCGCCACCGACGTAGACAAGCGCCATCGCCGTTCCGGTCACGAGCCAGAGCCAGACGCTCTCCGGCCGCGAGAGGCCTGCCGCCAGCAGCGCCGCCGCCCAGCAGCCCAGCATCGCCACGGTCGATGTCTCCCATCCGAGCTGCCACGCGAGCAGCCAGCCCAGCGGGGCGCCGAGGATCGCGCCCGCCGCCGCGAAGCGCGTGGGCCGCTGCCAACCCTCGTCGGGGTTCCGGGTCATCGCCTCGCCCCCCTCGGTTCACGCAGCCGCTACCGCGCCTGGCCGCGCCAGGTCAGCCACCACGCCAGCGCCCCGCACGCCAGCGTGCCACCTGCAAGGCCGATCATGAGCGTGGTCTCCCACGAGGGCATGGGTCCGTACCGCCGCACGGAGGCCATGACCGCGAAGATCGCGCCGGCGAAGTACACGATCGCCCAGGTCGTGCCGATAGCCGGCCCGAGCAGCAGCGGCTCCGGCTTCGCCAGCAGTCCCGCGATGTTACCGCCGATCAGCGCGCCGAAGATGGCGGCGGTCACGCCATTGCCGGCGGCAAGCTGGCCGATCAGGAAGCCCAGCGGCGCGGCGACCACGACGCCGATGGTTGCGGCGAAGAGCAGGCGGCGCAATTGCGCTTCGGCGCGTTCGCGTACGGCGCGCAGCTCGGCGACGGTCGGGCCCGGCGGTGCATCCTCTTCGGGCGCGTCCGGCGGATCGCCCGGCGCCCGGCCGCAGCGCGCACAGCGCGTCTCCAGCGGCTGGAATTCGTAGCCGCACCGGTCACACTCGACCGGCTCGGTGTCCTCCTCCCAGCCCGCCAGTTCATACGGCCGCTTACGGGCCATCGCGGTCGTCGCCCTCGTCCTCGACGCCGGACTCCTCGTCCTCCAACTCGGCCTCCGTCGTGACGTCGATCTCATCCAGGTCGCCGAACATGACCAGCGCCATCTCCATCGCCTGGTCAAACCCCGCGTTGAAGCCGTCGCGGAAGCCATCGGTGAAGCCCTGCCGATAGCCCTTCGCGAACGCCCTGTGCTTCCTGTCGCCGATGGGGCTCCCTCACTCCATCCCCCGCCGTGTGATCCTTCGCGAGCGGTATTCCGCCACAGCCCCGCCGTGCCCTGCAAAGAGAGAGGCCCGCGGCGGCGGCCGCGGGCCTCTCTCTGGCTTGGGATCGGCGCGGTCAGTCCTCAACCATCGTCCAGTCAATGGAGCACATCACCAGCGTGAACACCACCCAGCCGAAGATACCACCGCTCACCAGCGTGAGCGCAATGCCGCCGGGCGACAGGCCCCACCACAGGCCGGCGGCGTTCATGACCGTGAGCCGGATGGCGGCCTCAGCGATGACTGCGGCGAGGATCGCAGCGGTTACGCTGCGCTTATCCACCGTGATCAGCCCCACGATGGAGCCGGAGATGGCCGCGAAGGCCGCGCTAATCAAGATGGCCATCGGCAGCGGCACCGTCACCGCTGCCGGTGCCGCGAAGTGCGCCAGCACCCCGAACAGCCCGCCGAGGATGGCGCCGTAGAGCACTCCGGCCATGGCGCCGTTGAAGGCCAGCTCGGCTGAACTGACCGGATCTCTGTGCGCCTGGCTCGCCACGTCCTGCACACCTGCGGACTCCTGCATCGTGTCACTCCCTATCCTGCCGGTTGATCCTGGGGCGACTCGCTTGTGCTGCGGGCACTGTGTCTGCACCGAACTGAGGGCCTCATCGCACTCCGGGCAACCCATCCCTGCGGCACTCCTCGCTCCCGTCTGCTGTGATTGAGTCTGCGTGTGGGCTCCGTTAGGACTACACTACTTGATTTGCTCTCGTTTGTCAACGATAAGTGTCTATTAGCTCTGTTTACGCTGAAAATGTTCGTCACATTGTTTTAAGCAACGCCGGCGCCCGGGCGATACTGCGCCCGGGCGCCGGATGGTAGATCCGCTCATGAAGGCCCCTCAGCGCCTGCACAGGCGCGTACGCTGGTCGCCGATGAAGCCCTGCTCGGAGCGGTCGCGCAGCCCGTCGCGCTCGGGGATGACGTAGCGGGCGAACCACTCGTCCATCATCCCGCACAGCTCGCGCCGCATATCCTGGTAGCCGGGGTCATCGGCGAGGTTGACGCGCTCGTCGGGGTCCTCGGCGAGGTGGAAGAGGTCATCGGGGCCGTGAGCGTGGCGGTAGACGTACTTCCATTCCTCGGTGCGGATCATGCGCACCGGCCCGTACTCGTCAAAGACGCAGATCTGCTCGGCGAGCTGCTCCCGCTCGCCGCGCAGGATCGGCAGGAAGCTGCGGCCGGGCAGGTTCTGCTGCACGGGCACCTCCAGGCCGAGGTGGTCGAGGAGCGTGGGCATGAAGTCGTAGGCGGACAGCAGCGCATCGCAGGAGCCGACCGGGATGCTGCCCGGCCGGCTCATGATCGCCGGCACGCGCACAGAGTTCTCGTACATATTGCGCGGCCAGGTGCCGTTGCCCTTGCCCCAGAAGCCGTGGTGGCCGCACGAGAAGCCGTTGTCGGAGAAGAAGCAGATGAGCGTGTCCTCGCGCAGCCCCAGCGCCTCGACGCGGTCGATGATCTGCCCGATGCCGATGTCCATCGCGGTCACGGAGGCGAAGTAGCCCTTGAGCGCCTCGCGATTGCCCAGGTTCTGCTCGGTCAGCGAGATCGCCCACGGGTGCATCGGCTCCTGCGGGCAGCTCTCGAACGGACAGTCGTCGTAGCTGTCCACGATCTCCTGCGGGTGCTGGTTGATCCACGGGCTGTGTGGCGCGGTGTAGTGCACCGACAGGTAGAATGGTCCATCCTTGTGGCGGTCAATATAGCCCAGCGCTTCGTCGGTGATCAGGTCGGTGACGTAGCCCGGATCGTTGATCGCCTCCCCGTCGCGGACCATGGGGGCGTCGTTGTAAGGCCCGCCGCCCTGCTGGTGAGCGTACCAGAAGTCGAAGCCGTGCTGGGGGCGGATGCTGTCGCCCATGTGCCACTTGCCCGACAGCCCGCAGTGGTAGCCGTGGGCGGCCATGATATCGGTGTAGGCGATCTCGTCGCGCAGGCACTCGGTGGCGCCGGGGCCCATGTTGGCCTCGGGGTGCACCCACTCGTGGATGCCATGCTGGCTGGGGATGCGCCCGGTGAGAAAGCTGGCGCGGCTGGGCGAGCACACCGGCGAGGTACAGAAGAAGTTGTCGAAGCGCGTGCCGGTGGCGGCGAGCCGGTCGAGGTTGGGGGTGCGTATCTCGTCATTGCCGTAGCATCCCGCGGCCCACGGCCCCTGGTCGTCGCTGAGGATGAAGATCACGTTTGGCTGCTCGCTGCGGCCGCGTTCGTTGCTCATGATGGCCCTCCAAGAACTGGGGATGGAGCTTGACTCCCCCTGCGCCTCTATGGTAGCCTACGAACAGATGTTCTTCCCAATGCAGAACGGCGGGGCAAGTGGAAGCCGATGCGTAAGCGCCTCACGGAAGTCGTCAACGTCGCGTCTGTTCCTCTCCGCAGTCCCTTTCGTTACCCTGGCGGTAAGACCTGGCTCGTCCCCCGCGCCAAGCAGTGGTTGGCTACACTGCCCCAGCGACCTGCAAGGCTTGTCGAGCCGTTCGCGGGCGGGGGCATTATCGGGCTTACCGCGGCGTTCGAAGATCTGGCTGACGAGGTCGTGCTGGTCGAGTTGGATGAGGACGTCGCGAGCGTCTGGGAGACGATCCTCAACGGCGATGGCGAATGGTTGGTCGAGCAGATAGCCAGTATTGAATTGAACCACGACACCGTTGGCCGGTTCGCCGAGTCATCTTGGGCTTCGACCCGCGAGAGGGCATTATCCACTATCGTCCGCAACCGGATCAACCGTGGCGGCATACTTGCCCCGGGTGCTGGCAAGATGAAACACGGTGAGAACGGCAACGGCCTGGCCTCGCGATGGTATCCGGAGACCCTGTGCAGGCGCATCCGAGAGATCATCGCGCGGCGTGACAGGATCCGCTTCATTCAAGGCGACGGCCTCGAAGTCATAGAGCGCAGTGCCGCATGCCAAGATACTGCGTATTTCATTGACCCACCCTACACAGTCGCCGGCCGTAGGCTATACCGCCACAACGAAATCGACCATCGCGCCCTGTTTGTGCTTGCCGGGATGGTGCGAGGCCCCTTCCTGATGACTTACGACCGTTCTGATGACATACTGAGGCTCGCAGACGAACAGCGCTTTGAGGTCGCTGAGGTCACAATGAAGACCACTCACCACACCCGGAAGCTCGAGCTGTTCATCTCTCGCGATCTCGACTGGGTAGCGGAGCCTACGCTGCCCCTCCGTTGACCCTCTCGCGAATAGCTGTCTCGAAGTCCTCCTTGCTGACCGGCTCACCTGCAGTCAGCCCTACGACCGAACTCTCAAGAGTCGTAACGTAGACGTTCCGGGGCACCAGGGTCATGGCCCCGATGGTCTCGGCATACCCAACGACGAACCACAGGATGTCGCCGTTCGAGACGTGATCAACCTGTTCCATGCGCCCCATCGCGCCGAAGAAGCTCTCGTCCACAACGACCGCCATCTTCCTGCCCCACCGCCTGAGAGTGGGCACCTTGATCTGGAGTTGTGGCATGAGTCTCTTGGGGCCGCTACTGCGGAAGTCAGGGCGTCGGCGGCCCGCCGGGAAGGGTAACGTCGTGGCCGCGCTGCGCCCCAGTTGCGTGAATTCGCGGCCCATGGAGTCGCCCGAGAAGTACACGGCCTGTTTCTCCAAGGCGCACCAGTTCAGCGGGTCCAATCTGGGATGCACGAGTATGCCATCGATCTGCCCCACGTACTGGCCCTCTGGGCTTCGGAGGAAGCCGAACTCGCCCAGGACGATCGGCGACGGAGTCCCGAGGAGCGTTTCGCCTATCCAAGCGTAGATTGCACGCCCCTCCTCGAACCTGTAGGGGCATGTGGTACACAGGGTACCCTCTACGCCGGGGGCAGGCTGCGCACCGCCGTCGGTCGCGACGTACTTGCGGATGGAGCAGACACCGCCCTGCTTCGTGCAGGGTTGTCTCTCCTCCGCGGTACTCCGGAACGGGCACTCCATGTCCCGTGCGTTTGCGAGCCTTCGCCTCTCCTCTGGACCCATTGACGTCAGCAGCCGGCCGTACCACTCGCCGATGCCGTAGGTTTCCCGCCCATTGGTCATCTCGGTTCCTCCGACTCGGACCCGGATGCGGCGATGGTATGCTCGGGGACTTCCACGGAGCACAGAGGCACTCCTCTTGTGTGATGCGTGGCCCTCCCGCGCCCGAGACCTTTCGCTTGACGGGGCGTTGTCTGTGGTGTATCGTACCAGTGGCGTTGTCTTTCCGCGACCATCGCGCCGTTCCCTCCCGCTCGAGCGCGCACGAGGGACTGCAGGCGCGCGATTCGAGCGGCCCACCGTGCCGCACCGCCAGCCCCGCCGCATCACCAGGGGGCCGAGGGCAAGCCTCATGCACGAACAGTTCAACGACGTGCACGGCTCTGACCGGCCGGGCGCCGATGCGCGCCCCGCGCTGCACGTGCGCGCCGTGACCATGATCGTGCTGGCCATCGGCCTCACCTGGCTGGCCGGCTACTGGATCCGCCAGGGCGAGATCATCGCGCTGTCGGCGCAGATGACCGAGGCGGTGCCGTCGATCCCCGGCCTGGCCGCCCTGCTACTGCTCGCGGGCCTCAACCCGCTGATCCGCCGCCTGCCCTACGCCCGCGACCTGTCCGCCGGCGAGATCGTCATCGTCTACCTGTTCGTCACCGTCGCGACCTTCATGTTCGGCTGCGGCGTAACGCGCTTCCTGATCGCCACGGTCAGCGCCGGCTACTACTACACCACCCCGGTCTCGCCCATCGATGAGATCGCGGTCTTCATCCCGAGTTGGCTCTCACCCACCGATCCGCTCATCCACAAGTGGCTCTACGAGGCCTCGCCTACCGGCCAGGTGCCGTGGGAGGTGTGGCAGATCCCGACGGCGGTCTGGTCGGGCTTCTTCCTGCTCTTTGGCGGCACGCTCATGTGCCTGATGATCCTGTTCGCCGAGCAGTGGATCGAGCATGAGCGCCTGGTCTTCCCGCTGGTGCGCCTGCCGCTGCAGATCCTGGGCGAGGAGGGCGCGGTGCCGCTGTTTCGCAATCCGGCCACGTGGGTGGGCATCGGGCTCGCCACCATCTTCAACCTCTACCTGATGACCCGCGCGGTGTTCTTCGGCGGCCCCAAGGGCACGCTGAACTTCGATATCTCCACCGGCGTCACCGACTGGCCGTGGCGGGCCGTGCGGCCGATGAACATTGACATTCGTCCGGGGCTCATCGGCCTGGGCTACCTGATCTCCACCGAGCTGAGCTTCTCGATCTGGTTCTTCTACCTGTTCCAGAAGCTGCAGGCGCTGGTCATGGCCGGCGTCGGCTACCGCGTCGGCGGCATGCCCTTCCCACAGGAGCAGGGGATCGGCGCCTACCTGGTGATGGGCCTGGTGCTGCTGTGGAAGGGGCGCGCGCCCATCGCCCACGCCTGGAACTCGCTGCTGCGGCCCGCGGTGGGAGCGCGCGACCGACTGCCCTACCGCTGGGCGCTGCTCGGCGCCATCATGGGTATCGGCGCCCTGTTCTTCTTCTTCATGGCCGCGGGCATGGCCCCGTGGCTGGCGGGCCTCTACCTGGCCATCCTGCTCATCGTCGGCCTGGTCTACGGCCGGCTGCGCGCCGAGACCGGCGTGCCCCTGCTGTGGGCCTTCCCCTACGGCCAGCAGCACAAGGTCATCTGGAACTTCTTCGGCCAGGAGGGCGTGATCGGCCAGAAGCACGACCTGCGCTCGCCCACCATCTTCGCCATGATGGGCTTCCTGTCCCGGGGCTACTTCCCCACCGTCTCGGGCTACCAGATCGAGGGCCTGAACCTGGCGCAGCGCACCGGCATCAGCGCGCGCCAGGTCATCATCACGCTGCTGCTGGCCATCGTGGTGGGCTCGGCGTTCTCGTTCGTCTTCCACCTGCAGCCCTACTACCAGGAGGGCGGAGTGGGCCTGCGCGGCGGCATCTGGGGTGACCGCACCGCGCAGCAGGAGTACAGCGCAGTGCTGCGTGCGGTGGACATGCCCGCGCCGCCGGACACCCCGCGCATCATCGCCACCATCGGCGGGGGCATGCTCGTGGCGCTGATCTCCATGGCGCGCGGCTACTGGTTCGGCTTCCCGCTGCACCCCATCGGCTACGTGCTTGCGGGTGCCTTCGGCCACAAGTTGTGGGGCCCGTTCCTGATCGTGTGGATCTGCAAGACCGTGCTGCTGCGCTACGGCGGCAGCCAGTCGTACCTGCGCGCCCTGCCCGGCTTCCTCGGCTTCGCCATCGGCCACTTCATTACCGCCGGGCTTATCTGGGGCTCGCTCGGTGCGGCGCTGGGCGGCCCATTCCTGCGCTGGGGCGTGTGGTTCGGGTAGGAGCGGCAGCGGGCGACGAGCACGGCAGAGCACACGACAGTCGGGACGGCGAACGGCACGGGCGACGAGGTGGCGTGTGACAGGCGCGCGGTCCGCCCTGCTACTCCTCTGCCTCCTCGAGGAAGTAGTCCACGTGCGCGGCGAGGCTCTCGTGCGTGGGGTCGGGCTGGATGCGCAGGCCGCCGAGGAAGAACGTGGGCGTGCCGTTGACGCCGGTGCGCGCCCCGCGCAGGCGCACGTCGCGGATGTGCAGCTCGACGTCCTCGTCGTGACGGTCGGCCTCGTAGCGCTTCGGGGCGAGGCCCAGCTCGTCCCCCCAACGCGTCAGGTCATCCTCGTCGAAGTCGCCCTCGGCCGAGAAGATCTTCCCGTGCATCTCCCAGGACTTGCCCTGCTTGCCTGCCGCCTCGGCAGCGATCGCGCCGGGCATGGCCATCGGGTGATAGCTGAGCAGCGGGAAGTGGCGGAAGACCGGCCACACGCGGTCATCGTGCGTCTCCATCAGCTTCTCGACACCTCTGAAGCTCGCGATGCACGACGGGCACTGGTAGTCGGCGTACTCCACCAGCGTGATCGCCGGATCCTCCGGGCCGAGGATGTGATCTTCCTCCGTGATCTTCTCCTCCGGCTCCACCATGTCCACACGAATGTCACTCACGGGCCTGCCCCCGGTCGCTGCGCACCTCGCCGCCGTGCAGGAAGCGCTCGGCGCTGAGCGCCGCCACCGCGCCCTCGCCGGCGGCCACGCACTGCTGGCGCACCACCTTGCTGCGCACGTCGCCCGCCGCAAAGACGCCGGGCAGGCTCGTCTGCATCAGCTCGTCGGTGATGATGTAGTCGTGTTCGTCCAGATCGACGGCGCCGAGCAGGAACTCCGTGGCCGGCGCATTGCCGCGCAGATACATGAATACCCCCGCACCCTCGATGGTCCGCTCGTTGCCATCGCGATCCCTGTACCGGGCCCCGGTCACCACGCCCCCCTCGCCCACGATCTCCTGGATGCGCAGGCCGGTCTCGATGCGCACGTTGTCCGGCAGCTCCAGCTCACGAGCCACGCGCTCGTCGGCGTTGACCTTCGTGGCCGGCGTGGTGACCGTGACCGAGTTGGCGATCTCGCTCAGCGCCAGCGCCTCCTCGTACGCGTGCTCGTCGGCGCCCACGACGATCACGTCCTCGCCGGCGAACAGCGGCCCGTCGCAGGCGACGCAGTAGGCCACGCCGCCGCCGAGGAGCTCCTCCTCGCCCGGGACCTTCTCCGCCGGATTCATCGCGCCGGTGGCGACGATGACCGCCTGGGCCACGTGCATCTGCGCTCCGCCGAAAACCTGCAGCCCCCGGTCCGTGGTGAAGTTGACACCCGCGACCGACTCCAGGACGATCTCGGCGCCGTACTTGAGCACCTGCTCGCGGATGCGCTCGAGGATGTCGCGCCCTGGTAGCGGTTCGACCTGCGATGGCCAGTTTCCTACCGCAGGCGCCATCGCCATCATGCCCGACAGCGGCGCCGGGGTCGAGACGACGGTCTTCAGGCCCGCCCGGGCGGCGTAGATGGCGGCGGTGTAGCCGGCGGGGCCCCCGCCGATGATGTGCAGATCACAGGTGAGATCAGTCTGCGTCATGGTCGTCCCCTTCCTTCGTGCGAAGCGCCCGCGCCGGGGGCGGCGCGGGCGCTTGGGGTGCCTGCCGATACACAGCTTACTCGCTCAGGTGCTCGTTCAGCCACTCTTGCAGGTCGTCGGCCCGCATGGCGCCGACCCTGCGGGCGATCTCCTTTCCGTCCTTGAACAATACCAGCGTCGGCGTGGCGCGCACGCCATGCTCGGAGAACAGGTCGCGGCAGTCCTGGAACGATACCTTGGCGAACTTGACCTCGCCCTCCTTGGCCTCGGCGGCCTGGTCGTACTGCGGATTGAGCGCGAGGCAATGTCCACAGGTCTCCGACCAGAAGTCAACCAGCACGGGCAGATCGGTGCACTTGATGACTTCCTCCTCGAAGTCCTCGCCAGTCACGTCAATGGGCTTCGCCATGGCATCCTCACTCGAGCCATCAGGTTATGTGCGGCGCGTTGCGCTATCGTATTCGGCATCAGGGCCGGCGTCAAGCGGGTCCGCGCGGGGCAGGTCCTCGTGGGCGCGCAGGGAACAACCGGGCCGCATACGACCGCACGGTGGGGGAGTGACACGCCGATGCCGCTCGACCTGCCCCGGACCGGGCTGCTGCCCCAGGCACAGGACCTCTACGCGGCCCTGACCGGCCAGATGCCCAGGCGTGTGCCGCGCCAGGAGCTGTTCTTCGACAACCCCGCGATCGCCCATCACTTCATCGGCCGGGACGTGCGCGGTGACCGGCTGGCGACCATGGAGCTGGCGCGCGAGATCGGCTGGGGGATGGCGCTGGCGACCTCGTGGGGGGTGCGCATCGGCGCGCGCAACGAGGTCGCGTCCGACGGCACCTCGCACTACGCCGGCGGCTCGGAGGTCACCTGGGAGGACCTCGACCGCATGCCCGAGCCGGACCTGGCGCGTGTTGCCGAGGACTTCGCGGTCAACGCCGAGGCGATCCGCGCCGAGGGCCTGCTGGTGCACATCTTCATGCTGCACTGCTTCCACTCGGCGGCGACCGGCATCGGCATGGAGCGGCTGTGCCTGATGGTCTACGATCAGCCCGATCTGCTGCGCGAGTACATGCGCCGCGTGGAGGACTTCAACCGCCGCGCGCTGCAGGTGGTGCTGGACGCCGGCGGCGTGCCCGACATCGCGATCTTCGATGCCGACTGCGCCTTCAAGACCGCGTGCATGGTCAGCCCGGCGACTTACCGCGACCTCATCTTCGAGCCGACGGCCGCCACCTGCGCGATGCTGCGCGAGGCCGGGATCATCGTCATGATGCACACCGACGGGCGCATCGACGACGTCTACCCGGTCTGGCTGGAGATGGGGTTGGCGGGGGCGCACGGCGTGGAGGCGCAGGCGAACGACCTGGCGGACGTGAAGGCGCGCTTCGGCGAGCGGATGACGCTGTTCGGCAACTTCGACCCGGTGGTGCTGGCGACCGAGCGGCCCGAACGTATCCGGGAGATGGCGCGGGAGATGGTGCAGGTCGGCAAGCCGGGCGGGCGCTACGTGGCGGCGGTCAACACCATCGTGGGCGACAACGTGCCGCTGGAGAACTACCTGGCGTATGTCAGCGGCGCCGACGAGGCGGCCAGTTACTGACGCTGCGACCGGGCCCGGACAGGTCGGTGAAGCTCGAGGCGAACCAGTAGGCGATGGCCCCGAAGGGCCCGGTGACGAGGATGATCACCACCCACAAAGACCGTCCGCGCTGCAGGGCGCGGATGAAGGCGAACACGGTGATGACGGCCGCGCCGATGATGATAATCGGCGACGTGAGCGACAGCAGACCTCCGAGTTGGATCGCCACGGCTGCTACCTCCCCCTTCCAAGCGCGATGGTGACGATTGCCCCATGGACTTCGCGCCCATGTGAGATGCACCTCCGCGCCCGGCCGTAGAACGCGGTGCGCACGGCCGTCGTTGCTGTTGCTCTTCCCGTCGTCGCCGCCGTCCTCTTTGTCGCCTTCGTGAGCGGTTCTGTGCTTGCCCGCGTGCGCGCGGGGGTGTATAATGACTCGTCGAGCCCATGGGCAGGCGCGTGGGCTCTGCTCTTTTCGCGAGAACGGCCGCTCAGGTTACATTCCCGCATGCGGGGGCGGCCACGGAGACGATCCTGATGACTACCTCAGACCCCGGCTTCGGGGTCAGTGCCGATGTCCTCGCGCGCATCGCGCAGGACGAGAAGATCGACGCCGCGACGCTGTCTGAGCGTATCCAGCAGGGCACCGTGGTCGCCATGGGCGGCGACGGTGTGCTGCCGATGGCGATCGGCGCGGGGATGCGCACCAAGGTCAACGCCAACCTGGGCACCTCGCCCGACTACCCCGATCTCGCCGGTGAGCTGGACAAGCTACACGCAGCGGTGGCCGCGGGCGCCGACGCGGTCATGGACCTGTCCACCGGCGGCGACATCGACGAGATCCGCCGCGCCGTGCGCGCCGAGTGCCCGGTGCTGCTGGGCACCGTCCCGGTCTACCAGGCCTTCGCCGAGGCCGAGGATCGCCACGGCGAGATGATGCGCATGACCGGCGACGAGCTGCTCGAGGTCGTCGCCCGCCACTGCGCCGACAACATCGACTTCGCGACCCTGCACTGCGGCGTGACGCGCGCGACGGTCGCCGCCCTCAAGACGCAGCCGCGCATCGGCGGCATCGTGAGCCGCGGCGGCAGCCTGCTGGCGGCGTGGATGCGCCACAACAACGCCGAGAACCCTCTCTACGAGCGCTACGATGAGCTGCTCGCGATCCTGCGCGAGTACGGCGTGGCCATCAGCCTGGGCGACGGCCTGCGGCCCGGCGCAGTGGCGGACGCCACCGACGCCGGGCAGGTTGCCGAGACACGGGTACTGGGCGAGCTGGTACTGCGGGCGCGCGCGGCGGGCGTGCAGGCCTTCGTCGAAGGCCCGGGGCACGTGCCGCTCGACCAGATCGAGGCCAACGTGTTGCTGGAGAAGCGCCTGTGCCACGATGCCCCGTTCTACGTGCTGGGGCCGCTGGTGACCGATGTCGCGCCCGGCTACGACCACATCACCGGGGCCATCGGCGGTGCGATCTGCGCGGCCGCGGGCGCCGACTTCCTGTGTTACGTGACCCCCGCCGAACACCTGGGGCTGCCCACGGTGGCGGACGTGATCGACGGCGTGATGGCCTCGCGCATCGCCGCTCACGCCGCCGACATCGTCAAGGGCGTGCCGGGGGCGCGCGAGTGGGATGACCGCATGTCGCGCGCGCGCCACGAGCTGGACTGGCGTGCGATGGAGAACCTGGCGCTGGACCCCGGGCGCGTGCGCCTCACCCGCGGCGACCGCCCGACCGCCGATGACGCCGCGTGCTCGATGTGCGGCAAGTTCTGCTCGGTACGCGCCAGCCGCTTCATGGAACAGGACGCCGAGGGGAGCGCCCGGTGAAGCTGGCGCTGGTGCACGACTACCTGGTGCAGGGCATCCGCGGCGCCGAGCGCGTGGTCGATGTCCTGCACGACATGTACCCGGACGCGCCCGTCTACACCATCCTCTACGATGCCGACCGGATGGAGGACCGGCTGCGCGAGTGGGACATCCGCACCTCGCTGCTGCAGGATGTCCCGGGCGCGCTGCGTCTGTACAAGAAGCTCTACTTCCTGATGCCCGTGGCGATCGACTACCTCGACCTGAGCGAGTTCGACCTGGTGGTCAGCTCGAGCTGCGGGTGGAGCAAGTCGGCGCCCCAGCGCGAGGGCGCGCTGCACGTCTCCTACGTGCACAGCCCGGCGCGCTTCCTGTGGTTCTGGGCGCAGGAGTACATCGACACACTGCGCGTCAACCCGCTGGCAAAGGCCTTCGTGCGCGCAACCATCCCACCGCTGCGCGACTGGGACCGGCGTACCGCCATGCGCCCGCAGCACCTGGTGTGCAACTCGCAGACCACACGCCGACGCATCCAGGAGGCGTGGGGGCGTGAGGCGGAGGTCATCCACCCGCCGGTGAACACGGAGCAGTTCGAGCCCACCGGCGAGCCCGTCGAGGACTTCTTCCTCGTGGTGTGCACGCTGAACCCGTACAAGCGCGTGGATGTCGCGGTAGAGGCGTTCAATCGCCTCGGCATGCCGCTGGTGGTCATCGGCGACGGCCCCGAGCAGGAGATCCTGCAGGAGAGCGCCGGAGACAACGTGACCTTCCTGGGCAAGGTACCCGACGACGAGATAGCGGGCTGGTACTCGCGCTGCCGGGCGTTCGTGATGCCGCAGGAGGAGGACTTCGGCATCGCGCCGCTGGAGGCGCAGGCCTGCGGGCGGCCGGTCATCGCCTACCGCGCCGGGGGGGCGCTCGAGACCGTGGTGCAGGGCGAGACCGGCATCTTCTTCGATGCGCAGACGCCCGAGTCGCTCATCGAGGCGCTCGGGCGCTTCGACGCCGACAGCTTCAGCCCGGAGGCGTGCCGGGAGCACGCGCTGGGCTTCGACATCGAGACCTTCAAACGCCGCTTCGGCGACTATGTACAGCGTCGCTGGGAGGAGCACGTGGCGGCCGCGGAGGCGCCCGCCGCCGGCGCTTGAGGACACGCACAGCGAAGGGATATCGCCCATGTCAATCGTCAGGATGCGCAAGATGGTCCGCAAGCAGCTCAAGCTCCCCCTGTTCGGGCGCACGATCGAGCTCGGCTCACCCATGGCCATAGTCTTCTGGATCTTCGTCATCATCTTCGTTGTCGGCACGTACTACAT
This sequence comes from Candidatus Zipacnadia bacterium, assembly GCA_029820295.1. Taxonomy (GTDB): domain Bacteria; phylum Armatimonadota; class Zipacnadia; order Zipacnadales; family UBA5352; genus JALGVA01. The sequence continues at coordinate 21,879 of JALGVA010000019.1, read as the reverse complement.
GTACGGCCCCGGGGGCGGCGGCGGGGGGCCGCGCGGCGGTGGCGGCGAGCGCAGCCTGTCGGCGGTAGTCGCCGCGGTGGACGGGCGGGAGATCTCACGCAACGAGTACGCGATGCACCTCTACTACGCCGAGCGCGCACAGCAGCCGTCGCTGATGCAGATGCGGCAGGTGAAGACGCAGATCCTCGACATGCTCATCAACCAGCAGCTCCTGACCGAGGCGGCGCGGGCCGAGGGCATCACCGTCAGCAAGCAGGAGATCGAGGCTGAGCGCGACCGCATGGTCGATGAGATCATGGCAACCCAGTACGCCGACCGCCGGGCGCTGCGCCGGGTACTCGAGGAGAAGAACATGTCCCTGGAGGCCTTCCGCGACGAGCTGCGCCGCGAGCGCACGCCTGAGGACGAAGTACTGCGCGCCAACCTGCTCTTCGACAAGCTCGAGCAGCAGGTCAAGGACGCGGTCACCCTCAATGACGAGCAGCTTCGCCAGTCCTACGAGGAAGTGGAGGCGGAACACCTCCTCATCACCCCCGAGCAGCTCATGGCCGAGGCCAACGCCCCCGAGCCGGCTGAGGAGACCGGGACCGACAAGGAGGCCCCGGCCGAGGCCGCCGAGGGCGAAGAGGCGGCCGAGTCTGCGGACGCAGCTCCTGCGGATGAGCCGCAGATGACCCTCGAGCAGGCCCAGGCGAAGGCCCGCGAGGTGCTCACCGAGCTGAAGAAGCGCGTCGCCGAGGGCGAGGATTTCGCCACGGTCGCCCAGGAGTATGCCGATGAGATCGGGCCGGCGGCGCGCTACGAGGAGCTGGGCTGGTTCACCCGCGGGCGCATGGCCGAGGAGTTCGAGAAGGCAGCGTTCGCGCTGGAGCCGGGACAGGTCAGCGACATCGTCGAGACCGACTTCGGCCTGCACGTGCTGAAGGTCGAGGGAAGGCGGCTGGAGTTGCCCGAGGATTTCGAGGAGAACAGGGAGCAGTACCGCGAGCAGAAGCTCGAGGAGCGCCGCCAGCAGGCGTGGGGCCGCTACATCCAGGCGCTGCACGACAGCGCCGAGATCGAGATCATCGATCCCGAGCTGAGGGCCTACAAGCTGCTGCAGGAGGACCCGATGGCGAACGCCGCCCAGGCGGCGGAGCTGCTCAACGCCGCCATCGAGGGCGATCCGTACAACGCCAGCGCGCGCTTCCAGCTCGCGTCCCTGCTGCAGCAGGGCGGCCAGACCGAGCAGGCGATCAGCGTGATGACCGACCTGGTCGAGAGCGAGGCGGGCGCACGCTCGCCGGAGGCGCACCTGCAGCTTGGCATGATGCTCAGGGAGGCCGGACGCGAGGAGGAGGCGCTGGCGCAGCTTGAGTCCGCGTCTGAGTGGGCCCAGGGCTTCGACTGGCAGAACATGTTCCTGCACATGCAGCTCCAGCAGATGTTCACCGAGATGGGCGCGACCGAGCTGGCCGACAGGGAGCAGCAGTGGATGGACGAGTACCAGGCGGCGCAGGCGCAGCAGATGCCGCCGGTGCCCGAGACCGAGATGGAGGAGCCGCCCGCGGACGAGGGCGGCGACTAGCGGGGAGCGTGGCCGATGGACCTCTTCGAGCTTGACTGGGAGGGCGCGGCCCGCGCTGCAGCGCTGTTCATCCAGCAGCGTATGCAGGCCGCCGGGCGCGGCCGGGGTGTGATCGGGCTGTCGGGCGGGATCGACTCCTCGGTGTCGGCCTACCTGGCCGCACGCGCCCTCGGCCCCAGCCGCCTGCACGCCGTGCTGCTGCCCTACGCCACCTCGAGCGAGCAATCGCAGGCGGACGCGATGGCCGTAATCCGCGACCTTGACCTGCCTCACGAGGTCATCGAGATCACGCCCATGGTGGACGCCTACTTCGAGCGTTACCCCGACGCCGGACGCCTGCGCCGCGCGAACATGATGGCGCGCCAGCGCATGGCGGTGCTCTACGACCAGTCCGAGCGCCTCGACGCCCTGGTGGTCGGCACGGGCAACCTCACCGAGGCGCTGCTGGGCTACACGACCATGTGGGGCGACATGGCCTGCGCCTTCAACCCCATCGGCGACCTCTACAAGACGCAGGTGCGACGCATGGCGGCGCACCTGGGCGTGCCCGAGCAGATTATCGCCAAGCCCCCCACCGCCGACCTGTGGCAGGGCCAGACCGACGAGGGCGAGCTGGGCTTCACCTACGAGATGGCCGACCAGGTGCTGACACGGCTGGTCGATGACGGCATGTCGCCGGAGAAGGTCGCCGCCGCGGGCTTCGACGCGGACGTGGTCGCGGCCGTCGCCCAGCGCATGGAGGCCAGCGCTTTCAAGCGCTGCATGCCCCCCGCGCCGGCGCTGCGGGAGGCGCACAAGGCCTGAGTGCGATCGCACACTCCGCGCAGGGAGACCCGGCATGAGCGCAGACGGCGGTCGCCGGTCCGGCACCCTCTACGTGGTCGCCACCCCCATCGGCAACCTCGAGGACATCACCGACCGCGCCCGCCGTGTGCTGGGCGAGGTCGGGCTGGTCCTGGCCGAGGATACCCGGCGCGTGCGCACGCTGCTCAGCGCGCTGGGCATATCCGTTCAGGTCGAGAGCTTCCACGGCGACACCCACCCGGGCAAGCGCGCGCGCCTGGTGGCGCGGCTGGCCGAGGGCGCGACCATGGCGTTGGTCTCCGACGCAGGCACGCCGGTGCTGGCGGATCCGGGCGCGCTGCTGGTCGCCGAGGCGGCGGCGGCCGGCGTCACCATCTCCCCCATTCCCGGCCCGTGCGCCATCACGGCGGCCCTGAGCGTCTGCGGCTTTGGCGCCGACCGCTTCGAGTTCGCCGGCTACGCCCCGCGCCGCACCGACGAGCGCCGCGAGTTCCTGCAGGCGCTCGTCGCCTCGCCGCTCACCGGTGTGTTCTTCGAGACCCCCCATCGCCTGCGCGAGTGCCTCGATGACCTGCGCGCGGTCGCCGGCGATGACCGGCCGCTGGTGATCTGCCGGGAGCTGACCAAGCTGCACGAAGAGGTCCTGCGCGGGACAGTCGCCGAGGCCATCGCGCGCTTCGCCGGCGACGAGCCGCGCGGCGAGATCACCATCGTACTGCCACCCGGCGAAGGCATGGAGGCGCCTTCGTCAGCCGATGACGCCACCATCCGCGCGGCGGCGACACGGATGCTCGAGCTGGGCATCGGTACAAGGGACGCGGCCGGCCTGCTCTCGGAGCTGACCGGCCGCGGACGGAACGAGATGTACGCGCTGGTGCTGGCGCTGCGCGACGCGCCCTGAGCCCCGAGGCGGGCTGGGAGCCCGATCTGCGCGGCGGCACGCGACGCGATTTGACCTGCCCGCTCAGTGCGCCACCGGCACTGCCGGGCCCGGCTCGTGGATCGTGGTCAGCAGCTCAGCACTGCGCTCCGCCAGCCCCAGCACGTCGCTCACGCCCCCGTCGCCGATCTGGTAGCTGACGGTCGCAACGTTCCCCACGGGCGCGACGCGCACCCTGGCCTCGACCGCGCCGCTCATGGTCGCAAGCTGGGTGCTCGACCCGTCCCAGGTCACGCGCAACAGCCGCAGGCCATCGCCCGCACCGGCGGTCGCGATCACCTGCCCGCCCTCCGCGGGCGCGGCCACGGAGGTGATCTCCGCACCGCCCAGGGTCGTCTGCGGCTCATCACGCCCCGGCATCAGCGTGACCACGTCCCCCGAGAGAGCGCGCGCGACGACGCAGCTCGTGCGCGGGATCCACGCCATCACGTACCAGGGCCCCATCGGCCGCACGGCCTCGCCGTCCCAGAAGAAGCTCTGCACGCCCCCCTCGGCCAGGATGGTGATCGCGAGGCCGTCGTTGGTCCAGACCAGATTCCCGGGATTGAACGAACCCGCCGGCCGGTCCGGCAGCGCAATCTCGCTCGGCTCGGTGGACGGTCGCACGAGCACACTCAGGCGCACCTCATTGGTCCCCACCGTCGCACGCGACCAGAAGGCGAGGCGCGCGCCGGCTGAGTCCCAGGCCATCTGCCCGAAGTCGAAGGCGGTGGCCAGCGTTTCGGTGGTGCCGTCATCGTTCACGTAGGCCAACTCGTGCGTGGAGCGCGAGGTGCGTCGGACGACGGCGATGTCGAGGCCGTCGGGCGTGGTGGCGAAGTCGGAGACGAACTCGCAGACCGTCTCGGTGTCAGCGCCATCGGGCGCGCTGCGCACCAGGTGGAAGAAGTTGTTGCCGTCGGCGGGCTCGGTGCCGGCCAGGTGCAGGACCGCCACGCCCGCGTCCTCGGGGTAGCGCACGCCCGCGAACCTGCCCCGGCCCTGGCGAGCGGCGTGGTACTCGAACTCGCGCCCCTGCGCGCCGAGGACGATCAGGTAGCCGGGCACGATGGCCTGCGGGTACATCATCCCCGGCTCAGGCAGGCCGAGCGCGCTGTCAGGCCAGTCGATCTCCTCGACGTTCACGACCGTGATCGCGTCGGCGGAGACGCCCAGGCGGTCGGCCAGGTCCGCGATGGCGGCCGCCGCCGGATCAGCGCGCCCCCCGCCCGGCGGCATCGCGGCCATGGCGCCCGTCACCGGGCCGATTTCGCTCACCACCGTGCCGCTCAGGTCGCTGTGGTACGCGGTCAGGCCCTGCGCGGTCTCCAGCAGCATCCGGTAGCCGGGCGTCTCGACCTGCGCATAGGTCTCACCGGGCTGCGGCATACCCAGCGAGGCGTCGGGCCAGAGCGCGTTCTCGAGGCTGGCGAGGAAGACGTCGGCCACGCCTGTGCCCATGCGCCACGCCAGGTGCTGCTTCGCGGTCGCGATCATCCACAGGCGCGTCTCGGTCTCGTCAAGCTCAGACCCGGGCTCGGCCACGGGGGCGGGCGCTACGTCGGCGCCATCCGGCTCGAGCAGCGTCACGGTCGTGCCCATGTCGGTGTGGTATTCGTACGACTCGTCCTCATGCCGCAGGATCACACGATAGCCCTGGGTGAGCACCTGCGGGTACATCATGCCCGGCTGCGGGTTGCCCAGTGAGGTGTTCGGCCAGGTCACGCGCTCCATATTCTCGACGGTGATCTGCTCGGCTGCCACGTCCAGGCGCTTCGCCAGGTCAGCGATCGCCGCCTGCACCGGCTGCGGCAGGTTGCCCTGCGCGCACGCGGACACGACCGGCGCGGCCACCAACGCCACTGCGACCAGCACTCGTGTTAGAGTCATCTGAAGATAATTCTCCCTTCCACCTCGGGCGCGATGGTGCCCATCTCCGTCAGGTACTGGACGAACGCGGTGTCGAGCTTTGTTCCCACGTAGTACTGACCCGAGCCGCGGGTGAAGGTCTCGTAGCCGTCGCCGCCCTCCATGAGGAAGGCGTTGGTGGTCACCAGGTAGGTCCGCGCGTCATCGAGCGGCGCGCCATCGACCGTCACCTCGACCAGTTGGTCGCCCTCGGCCACGAGCTTGATGCCCGAGACCTGCAGGAAGCCACCGTGCGGGCGCGGTTCGGAGATGCTGCGCTGGAGGATCTCGCGCAGTTGCGCGCCGGTCAGCTCGACGGTGGCGACCTCGTTGCCGAAGGGCAGCACCTGCAGGATGTCGGCGAGGGTGATGTCGCCGGCGTCGATGGAGGCGCGGATGCCGCCGCCATTGTGCAGGGCGATGGGCGCTCCCGAGACGAGGCGCATGGCGTCGGTGATGGCATTGCCCAGGTTGGTCTCCATGGCGCGCACGTGCTCGCGTTCGCCATCCAGGAACACGCTCGTGTGCCCGACGATCTTCTTCATGGCCTCATCGAGCTGCGCGGCGTATCCCGCCACGATGGCCGCGACTTGCGGGTCCTCGGGCGCACTCGCGTCCATCGGGATCAGCCGATATTCGTAGCTGCGCACCTGCCCGTCCTCGACGTCCAGGTCGAGCCGGCCGACCCACTGCCCCTTGGAGCCCGCCTGCACCACGATGGCGTTGCCCGCGCGCCTGGCTTCATCCAGCCGCGTATGACTGTGCCCGCCGACCACCACGTCGATGTCGGGCACGGCCTCGGCCAGCGCCAGGTCCTGCTCGTAGCCCAGGTGCGTGAGCGCGACCATCAGGCGATCGCGCGAGTGAGTGATGCGCCGGCCCAGGGTCGTGGCGACCTCGACCGGGTCCTCGAAGGTCAGGTTGGCGACATTCGAGGGCTTGGTGGTGATGCTGGTCTCGGGCGTGGTGAGGGCGACGATGACGACCTCCTCGTCGCCGACGGGGATGCGCAGCGTCCCCGGGAAGGCGGCGGTGCCATCAACGCGATGGCGGATGTTGGCCGACAGCACGGGGAACTCGGCCATGTCGATCAGCCGGTGCAGGTTGGGCATGCCGAAGTCGAACTCGTGGTTGCCCAGGGCCAGCGCGTCGATGCCGATGGCGTTGAGGGCCACGAAGTCCACCTCGCCGCGGAAGACGGTCGCCAGCGGCGTGCCCTGCAGCATGTCGCCAGCGATGAGCACGAGGGTGGTGGTGCCGTCGGCTGCATTCGCCGCGCGGATGCGGTCGATGGTGGCGGCGATGCGGGCCAGGCCGCCGAGGTCACCCTCATCCTCGGGGACGAGAGCATTCCCGTGGTAGTCGTTGAAGTGCAGGATGGTGATACGCTCGGCGTAGACGAACGTTGCGGTCAGGGCGAGGGTCAGAAGCAGGACCAGCGGCAGTCGTGCTCGCTCGGCGTGCCTGGGCGTGAGAACCCGCATGATGGGCCTCCTTGTCGGCGATCTGCGGAAGCTGGTCAATGCTCTGGGAGACTTCCGCGGGCGCGGTGAATCTCCTGCCACACTCGGGCGCCACGGCCAGGTGTCACCGCGGCCGATCACGGGAACACTGTCTTCACCGGTGTCGCACGGAGGAATCGCCCCGCGCGTGGCGAATGAGGCAGCGACAGCATGCGCGGGAGCACCAGGGCGGCGCCCCAGGTTGGGCGCCGCTCTTCGTCGCCCCTCAGGGAGGGGTGCGGGGGCCGACCGCGAACCCATAGACCGGAGACCCCGCCGACTGGACGGCTCGGATCGACATGGACTTCGCCGACGCCAAGGAGGAGATTCGCGAGCGCCTCGACCTGGTTGAGGTGATCGGTCAGTACGTGCGCCTGCGGCGCGTAGGCCGGCGCTTCACCGGCCTGTGCCCGTTCCATCAGGACTCGGCCCCCTCGTTCAGCGTCGATCCCGAACGCGGCTTCTGGCACTGCTTCGGCTGCGGCGAGGGGGGGGACCTCTACGCCTTCATCATGCGCCAGGAGGGCGTGGACTTCGCTGAGGCGCTGCGCATGCTCGCCCGGCGCGCCGGGGTGCAGCTCGACACCGATCCGCAGGCCGACGGGCGCCGCCGGCGCCGCGAGCTGCTCGAGCGCGCCCACAGCATCGCCTGCGAGCACTTCGTGCGCAACCTGCACGAGCACCCGGGAGCGGCCGCGGCACGCGACTACGTGCGCCGGCGCGGCTTCAACAAGTGGGCGGTTCAGACCTTCGAGATCGGCTTCGCGCTCGACTCGTGGGACGATCTGCTCAACACGCTGGCCGCGGAGGGCATCAACGCGACCGTGGCGCAGGAGGCGGGGCTGGCCAAGCCCGGCGAGCGTGGCGGCAGCTACGACACCTTCCGCGACCGCATTATGTTCCCGATCAGCGACGTCACCGGCCGCACCATCGCCTTCGGCGGGCGCGCGATGGACCCGGAGAATCCGGCCAAGTACATGAATTCGCCGGAGACGCCGCTCTTTCACAAGCGCCGGGCGCTCTACGCGCTGGACATCGCGCGCCAGGCCATCGCCCGGACGAGGCGCGCCATCATCGTCGAGGGCTACACGGACGTGATCTCGCTGCACCAGGCCGGCATCGGCAATGTCGTGGCCGGCCTGGGCACCGCGCTCACGAAAGAGCAGCTCGACCTGCTGGGGCGCTACGCCGAGGAGGTCGTGCTGGTCTACGACGCCGACGCGGCGGGCGAGCGGGCGGCCCTGCGTAACATCGAGGTCTTCGAGGGCGCGGAGGTGGCGGTCAGTCTGATCACGCTGCCCGAGGGCGAGGACCCCGATGACTTCGTGCGCACGCACGGGCCCGAGGCCTTCATGGAGCTGCTCGAGGACCGCATCGCCCCCGTCGAGTACGAACTGCGGCTGATCTTTGACGAGCACGCCCACCAGGGCGCCGACGGGCAGGCGCGGGCGGCCCAGGCCGCGGTGGATGTCCTGCTCAAGCTCGATGACTGGACGCGGCGCGACGAGTTCGTGAGCCGCGCCGCCGACCTGTGGGGCCGTCGCAATCCCGGGCGCACCGAGTCGATGGAGCGGGTGCTCAAGCTCGAGCTGACCCGGCGACTGCGCGAGGGCGGGCGCGAGCGCCGACGCCTCGCCAGCGACCCGAGCTTCATCTCGCAGACGCTCACCCGTGGCGGCCAGGGGCTGCTGCGCGCCGAGACCGAGCTGCTGGCGGAGGCGCTGGATGACGAGCAGATCGCCGCGCGCGTGCTGGCTGAGCTGGAGCCCGAGGACATGCTCAGCGAGGCGGATGCGGCGATCCTGGTGGCGATGAAGGAACAGCAGGCCCGCGACGGGAAGCTCGATGCGCGCGCCCTGGTGGACGCGCTGCCCGAGGAGGGAGGGGCGCGGCAGCGCGGCGTGGAACTGACCGTGGCCCAGGTGCGGCGTATCGAGCGCGAGAGTGAGGCCGATCGGCTGGCGCAGACCGAGGAGACGATCCTGCGGCTGCGCAGCCACCGCGTGGCCGCCGGCTGGCCGGCGCTGAGCCGACGCGCGACCGAGACGCTGCCCGACGCCGGACTGTCGGGCGATGAGCTGGCCGACCTGGAGCGCAAGGTCCAGGAGGGGCTCAACAGCGGCGAGCTGGCGCACGATGATCCGTTGGTGCAGCGCTACCTGGACTTCCGGCGCCGCATACACGGGCGTGGGAGCGGCGGCTTCGTCGGCGAACCCGGCGGCGGAGGGGCGCTGCCGGGCCGCGCGCGAACGCAAGACGGCGAGCGCCCTGCCACAGACGCCGCCGAGCGTGCGACGCAGGTGGCGGAGGGTGCGCGGGAGGCCGACCCGGAGCCCCGGGAGCCGGACGATCCGTGGGCCTTGGACGAAGAGGGAGATCCGTTCTCCGAGGACGAATGACCTGCGTGGGCGACACCACGCCCCGTGCGCGGGTGGACGCATATGGTACGACGGTGCGCAGGCATCGTCGGCCGAAAGGAGCTGAAGTGGTTGCCGAGGTCGAAGGACGACGAGGTCAAGGACCTCGCCGAAGTCAAGGCCCTGATACGCAAGGGCCAGGAGCAGGGCTATCTGACCTACGAGGAGATCCAGGATAGCCTCGGCGATGTCGAGGACCTCAACGCGGAGGACATCGAGGACATCTACGTCCTGTTGGGCGAGGCGGATGTGCGCATTGCCGCGTCGCAGGAGGAGGCGTTCGACGAGGAGGACACCTCCGACGACGAGGACCTCGATGACGATCTGACTGAGGCCGATTCGGTCCCGGTCGATGACTCCGTGCGCATGTACCTGCGCAACATCGGCAAGGTGCCGCTGCTCAGCGCCGAGGAGGAGGTGGAGCTGGCCAAGCGCATCCACCTGGGCGAGGGCGAGGCGCGCTTCGACGCGGCCCGCAACTGCATCCTGTTCCGCGCCGACAGCCGGCTGCGGCCCGGGACGACCTATACGGTGACCATCGACGGCTCCGAGGACGGGATGTTCGACACCGGCGGGCGGCACCTGGGCAGCAACATCACCTGGTCGTTCACCACCGCCCCGGCGGCGGCGCCGCTCAAGGTCGTGGAGACGCGTCCGGCCGCCGGCGAGGATGAGGTGGAGGTCCACCGCGAGATCGCGGTGCGCTTCAGCGACGGCATCGAGCGCGCGTCGGCCCGGGGCGATGTGATCCGCGTCGAGGACACACGCGGACGAGTGGTCAGGGGCAGCGTCGCCATGGGCGATGCCCCGGACACCGTGGTCTTCCGCCCCGCCGGGAACCTGCTGCACCGCAACGACTTCGTCGTGACCGTGGTGGGCGGGGAGGCCGGGGTGGTCAGTGAGGGCGGCAAGCGCCTGCGCAAGGACGTGAGCTTCCGCTTCAGCACCACCAACCAGAAGGCGGCGCCGCGCGCGGTGGAGATCAGCCCGGAGCCGGGCGCCGTCGGCGTGGACCCCACCGCGGCGGCAATCATCACCTTCGACCGCGACCTCGTGCCCCAGAGCGTGAAGCGCAGCGCGGTCACGGTGACCGACTCGATGGACCAGGAGGTGGCGTGCGCGGTCTACTACAGTCGCGAGGCGCGCTGCATCCGCATCGTGCCCCACGAGCCCTGGGCGCCGCGCATGACCTACCACGTGCAGGTGCACTCCGGCGACGCCGGCGTCCAGGGCGTCGCGGGCTTCCCCCTGCAGGAGGACGTGGCCTTCGAGTTCGTGGCCGGGCCGCGCGCCGAGGAGCCGCGTATTGCGTGGCGCTGGCCCGAGGATGAGGAGCGCGAGGTGTCGCCGCGCTGCACGGTGATCGCCTGCTTCAAGTGCCAGCTCGACCCGCATAGCGTGCACGACGGCAGCCTCAAGCTGCGCGATGAGGAGGCGGTACAGGCGCTGGCCGACGCCAACCTGCGCCTGGTGGTGAGCATCGCGCGCAAGTACGCCGGACGCTCCACGCTCAGCTTCCTGGACCTGATCCAGGAGGGCAACATGGGCCTGATGCGCGCGGTGGAGAAGTTCGACTACAAGAAGGGCTACAAGTTCAGCACCTACGCGACGTGGTGGATCCGCCAGGCGATCACGCGCGCCATCGCCGACCAGGGCCGCATCATCCGCATCCCGGTGCACATGGTCGAGACCATCAACCGCGTACACCGCACCGACCGCGTGCTGCTGCAGCAGCTCGGGCGCGAGCCCACCCTCGAGGAGATCGCCTCGGAGATGGACATGCCGGTCGAGCGGGTGGCCGAGATCCGGCGCATCGCCCCCGATCCACTGTCGCTGGAGGCGCCGGTGGGCGAGGAGGAGGACAGCCACCTGGGCGACTTCGTCCCCGACGACGAAGTGGGTACGCCGGTGGACGTGGCCTCCAACTCAGTGCTGCGCGAGCAACTCGAGAAGGTGCTGGACACCCTCACCGAGCGCGAGCGCGAGGTGCTCAAGCTGCGCTTCGGCCTGGAGGACGGCTACTCGCGCACCCTGGAGGAGGTCGGACACATCTTCGAGGTCACGCGCGAGCGCATCCGCCAGATCGAGGCCAAGGCCCTCAAGAAGCTGCGCCACCCCAGTCGCAACAAGCTGCTGCGCGACTACCTCGAGTGACGAGAGGCGGGGCGTCAGTCGGTGCTTGGGCAGATTGACGGGCGTCGGCGCGCGGTGCTATAATCGCCCGTAGCGGGCCCGTAGCTCAGAGGTTAGAGCAGTCGGCTCATAACCGACTGGTCGCTGGTTCGAGTCCAGCCGGGCCCACCACCGCTCGACATCCACGCGTCGCCACCACGGGGCGGATTGAGATGAATCGCCCGACCACGAGCCTGGGTCTACGATGCCCGGGGCGGCCATCAGCCGCCCCGCATGTCTTTGCGGCTACCGATCCGGGGCCGCCGGCGCGGAGCCGGCGCCGTCTCGTGGCGGCCGACGGGGCTGAGACCTGATGCTCACCGCGATCGCGGACTACGTCAAGAGCCGGCGCAACGAGCTGGGGCGGCACGTGCTGTTTGTGGGCAGCGCCCTGCGCACCTCGCCCGACGAGCTGACCATCGAGGACCTGCTGCGCCAGATGGCCATCGACTGGGCGGCCGAACGCGACATCGAGCTGCCCGAGGTCGAGCCGGGTCCGGCGGCGCTGCAGGCGATGGCCGAGCGCGTGCCCTCGCACCTGGAGCGCTGCCGCCGGCTGCGGCCGCTGGTGGAGGAGCGCCGCCCCAGCGAGGCGCACACGCGCCTGGGGCGCATGATCTCGGAGGGCTATTTCCCGGCGATCTTCACCACCGACCCCACCGACCTCCTGCAGCGTGCGCTGCACAACCAGCACATGGAGGCCGACACCGACTACCACCTGCTGGTCGCCGGCGTCGATCCGGTCGAGGAGCTGGAGCTGGCCATCAGCGGCTCGACGCGCGTGGTGGTGGTGAAGTGCGCGGGGTCGATGACGGACGAGTACCTGCCGCTGACCCAGGACGAGGTGGACGCCACCATCAACTCCGTCGGGCCGGTGATCAGCGCGGCCTTCAGGACGCTGGCGCTCTTCGTCGGCTACACCGAGCGCGATCACGCCTTCATCCCCCACGTCCCGCACGAGGGCGACCGCGTGTTCTGGGTCAACCGCATCATCCCCATGGATGACGAGGACCTCTTCCAGGAGCTGAAGCTGGAGAGCCCCGCGAGCGTTGACTACCACCGCCTGCAGCCGCAGGTCACGTCGATGCTGGCGGCGCGCGGTTCGGCCCGGCACCTGCTGTGTCGCGAGCCCGGCGAGCCCAATGCGTTCTTCAGCGGCCTCGAGGACCGCCTCACCCGCCACCGCCGCTCCACCGGCCGCACGCGCAAGTCGGGGCCAACGCTGAGCGTGCTCAGCGGCGGACCCTTCCGCTTCCTCGACCACTACCGCGTCGAGGACTCGGAAATGTTCTACGGGCGCGAGCAGGAGACCGACGAGGTCATCGAGATGGTGCGCGCGCACCGCTTGAGCGTTCTCTTCGGCGCGCTCGGCCGGGGGAAAACCTCGCTGCTGTGTGCCGGCGTCATGGCGCGCATGCTCGACGAGGCCGACGAGGCCGACGACGACCACGGCACGCGCTGGCTGCCCATCTACGTGCGCTGCGGCGAGGACCCCCTGGAGAACACCCGTGAGGCGCTCGCCGACGCGGTGCGCGAGCTGGACATCGAGGATTTCGACGACTCCGGCAGCCTGCACGAGATCCTCAGCCACGCGGCCGAGCGTACCGGCCGCCAGATCGTGCTGCTGGTCGATCAGTTCGAGGAGTACTTCGTCAAGACCGGCGACCGCCTGCAAGAGGACTTCGCCCGCCAGCTCTCCGAGGCGCTGGAGCAATCAGGCGAGGAGCTGCGCGTGCTCATCAGCATCCGCGAGGACTTCCTCGGCCGGCTCTACGAGCTGCGCGAGTGGTTCCCGGAGATCCTGCACAACGTCTACCGCCTGCGCAAGATGAGCCCGCGTCAGGCCAAGGTCGCCGCCATCAAGCCCGGCTCCAGCTTCCGCCTCAACATCGAGGAGGACCTGGTGGACCGCGTGCTGGAGGACCTGTGTCACGACGGCGGCTGCGAGCCCACCGAGCTGCAGATCGTCATGGACCGCCTCTACCAGCAGCTCACGCCCGGCCGGCACACCATGGGGGCGAGCGTCTACGAGCAGCTCGACGGCGCCGACCGCATCCTGCGCGACTACCTCGAGCACGCCCTGCACCAGCTCCCGCCGTGGGAGCGGCGGCTGGTGCGCAACATCCTCAAGCAGCTCGTGCAGTCCTCGGAGCTGAAGGCCGTGCGCTCGGTAGAGCGCCTCGCCGCCGACGTCGGGCAGAGCGAGGAGACCGTCGAGCGCATCCTCGCGCGCCTGGAGGACCTGCGCCTGGTGCGCCGGGTGGGCAAGCCCGAGCGGCACCAATACGAGGTCGTCCACGAGTACGTGGCGCGCAAGATCGACGAGTGGATGACCGAGCGCCAGATCGAGGTCAAGGACGTGCAGGACCTGCTCACCCGCGAACTGGGCAACTACCAGAAGTTCGGCCTGCTGATGCAGGAGGGGGCGCTGCGCGTCATCGGCGCACACCGCAACGAGTTGACCATCGCGCCCGAGGAGATGGCGCTGATCGTGCGCAGCGCCGTGCACCGGCAGATCGACGTGGGCTACTGGTTGGGACGCATCGAGGAACTCGAGAACCTGCTCGAGCCCACCATCAAGGACATGCTGCACGATGCCGAGCCGCACGTGCGGCTGTCGGCGCTGCGCGCGCTGGGCCCGCACGTGTCGCGCGCCTACATCCGGGAGTTGGTCGAACTCCTCGACGACGCCGACCAGAACGTGCGCGAGCTGGCGGAGGACTACCTGCGCGGCCTAGATCGAGAGCTGGTCCACCTGCTCGGGCGCGGCAGTGACGAGGAGCGCCACCTCGCGGCCTACGCCCTGGGACGCATCGAGAGCCGGCGGGCACTGCGCCCGCTGGCCCAGGCCCTGCGCGACGGCGACGAGGAGATGCGCGACGAGGTCGCCGAGGCGCTGATGGAGATGGATGCGGCGTCCACCACCCGCATCCTGCTGCGCCGACTGCGCGAGAGCCCCGATGCGCCGTGGGCGGTCGCCTACGCGCTGGGTCGCGTGGCGCAGGACCCGCGGGCCGTGGCGGAGATCGAGGCGGCGCGCCGCAACCAGCCGCGCTCGGCGCAGATCGCCTTCGCCCTGGCCATGGCGCACGCCCAGCGGCGGGAATTCGACAGCGCCATCCGGCTCCTCGACGAAGCGGAGAGCCTGGCCACCACGCATCTCGGCCACGAGGCGGTGGCCGAGATGCGTGAGGAAGTGCTGACGCAGCAGGAGCGGGCGGAGCAGTTCGAGGAGTGGCCCACCTTCCACGCCAACGCAGGGCGCGTCGGTCGGAGCCGACAGCAGGTGACGCCGCCGCTGAAGGTGCGCTGGCGCTTCCAGGCACGCGGCCCGGTGGTGGGCGGACCGGCGATCGCCGCCGGGATGGTGTGCGTGGGCTCGCGCGACCGCTACGTCTACGGCCTCGACAGCGCCTCCGGTCAGTTGCGCTGGGAGACACAAACCGGCGACCGCGTCGAGTCCACCCCCGCGATCTCCGGCGGCTGGGTCTACGTCAGCTCGCGCGACGGCAAGCTCTACGCGCTGTCGCTGCACGACGGTTCGAAGCGCTGGGAGTACGACACCGGCGCCCCCAGCCGCTCATCGCCGGCGCTGGCGGGCGGAGTCGTGCTGTCCGGCAACCAGGACGGCCGCCTGGTCGCCGTCGAGGCCGCCAACGGGCGCGTGCGCTGGCAAGTGCGCGTGGGCGACGAGATCTCGGCCGCGCCGATGGTGGTCGATGACCTGGTCGTCGTCGGCTCGTGGGACGGTCACCTGTACGCGCTGTCGCTGGAGGACGGCGAGCAGGCGTGGAGTGTCAAGGCCGGCGAGCCCGTGGCGGCCGCCGCCTCCTGCGCCGACGGCGTGGTCTACTTCGGCTCCGATGACTCGGCCCTGGTGGCGGTTGACGCCGCTACCGGCGAACTGCGCTGGCGCGGCGAGCTGGACGGGAACATCCGCACCTGTCCCGCGCTCTCTGACGAGCTGGTGATCGCCGGCTCGATGGACGGCAGGGCCTACGCGGTGCGCCGCGAGGATGGCGCGCTCGTCTGGCAGCATGAGACCGAGGACGAGATCCTCGCCTCTCCGGCCATTGCCGGCGACATCGTCTACGTGGCCTCCAAGGACGGCGCGCTCTACGCGCTCAACCTGGAGGACGGCGCCGAGCAGTGGCGCTACTCGACCTCCTACGCCATCTTCTCCTCGCCCGCGACCGCCGAGCAGATGGTGGTGCTCGGAATGCAGTACTACGACGTGGTCGCCTTCGTGGGCACGGAGTTCAAGCCGGGGGCGCTGACATGATGCGCGTGGCGCGCCTCCTGCTGCCCTGCGCCCTGGCGCTGCTGATCGCGGGCTGCCAGACCGACGAGATGCGCCGCGACTTCGTGGCGGCGCGCTACGTGCAGCAGGCCGAGAAGCACCTGCAGGAGCTGCCGCGAGACACCGCGCAGGCCAGGGCCGAGCTTGATCGCGCCATGGCGCTGCTGCCTGACGACCACGACATGAACCTGCGCCTGGCGCGGCTCTACGTGCTGGCGCGTGACTACGAGACGGCCGCTGAGCTGTTCGAGGCGCTGCCCGAGGTCGGGCGGCACGACCGCACGCTGCTGGCCTACTGCCTGCTCAAGACCGGCCGTCGCCGGGCGGGCGTCCAGATGGGCCTGCAGGTGATCGAGGAGGCCGACCGACTGCACCGGGCGGGCGCCATCACGCGTGATGAGTGGGCGCTGCTGCTCAACGACGCGGGCTACCTGCTCATCGACGGTGGCGCCGACGTGGATGCCGCCCACAACGCGCTGCGGCGCGCAGTTGAGGCCTTCCCGCTCGAGTCGCCCATCGCCGACAGTTGGGGCTGGGCGCTGGCGCAGCGCGGCGAGCTGGTGGAGGCCGCCTTCCACCTCGAGCGCGCCCACCGTCACCACCCCCGCGAAGACCCCGAGATGCTCTACCACCTCGGCGTAGTCTACTCGCGGCTCGAGCGCATCAGAGACGCCCGGCGGGTGCTCCAGCGTGCGATCGAGCTGGACCCGGGCTTCGAGCCCGCGCAGAAGGAACTACGCCGCCTGGGGCGAATACTGCTTCCTCTGACCCTTGCGCAGACGCCGGGCCGGCGTACCGCCTGACCGCGAGCGACCACCGGCCGCGCCCCGGCCTACCCGACCCGACAGGAGCAGAGCGCCATGAGGATTGCCAGGAGACTCGAGGCCATCAGCCCGTCCGCAACCATGGGCATGAAGGTCAAGGCCGACGAGCTGAGGGCCCAGGGCAAGGACGTGCTGTCCTTCGCCGTGGGCGAGCCCGATTTCCCCACGCCCGCCAACATCGTCGCGGCCGCCAAGCGCGCGATGGACGAGGGCCAGACCAAGTACACCGCCGCCTCGGGCCTGCCTGAACTCAAGCAGGCCATCTGCGAGGCCACGCGGCGCGACCTGGGGCTGGATTACACTCCCGCGCAGGTGGTCGCGTCCAATGGCGCCAAGCACTCCCTGTTCAACATCGCGCAGACGCTGGTGCAGCCCGGCGACGAGGTCATCGTGCTCTCACCCTACTGGGTCACCTACCCCGACCAGATCGCGTTCTGCGAGGGGCGGCCGGTGATCATCGAGACCCGGGACGAGGACGACTTCCAGCCCGACCTCGCGCAGATACGCGCGGCCGTCACCGACTACACCGTCGCGATCATACTCAACAGCCCGTGCAACCCCAGCGGCGCGGTCTACGAGCGCGATGTCATGGAGGGCATCGCCGAGATCGCCATCGAGCATGACCTCACCATCATCTCCGACGAGATCTACAAGCACATCCTGTTCGATGGCCGCACGCACCTGAGCCCGGCGCAGCTCGGCGACGAGGTGCGCGCGCGCACGCTCATCGTCGATGGCGTCGCCAAGAGCTACTCGATGCCCGGCTGGCGCATCGGCTGGGTGCTCGGCCCCGAGCCGGTGGTCAAGGCCATGGGCGGACTGCAGGGCCAGATGACCTCGAACCCGAACACCATCGCGCAGTGGGCCACCGTCGAGGCGCTCACCGGCCCGCAGGAGAGCGTCGCGGAGATGAACCGGCAGTTCGAGCGCCGCCGCGACTTCGTCGTCGAACAGATGGCACAGATCGACGGCGTCACCTGTGCCACCCCGCGCGGGGCGTTCTACGCCTTCCCCAACGTCTCGGCCCACTACGACCGGCTGGTGCCCGACGCGCCCGCGGGGGCGAGGTCCGACGCGCTGGCGATGAAGCTGCTGAGTGAGAACCTGATCAGCCTGGTCGCGGGCTCCTCGTTCGGCGATGACGACTACATCCGCCTCAGCTTCGCCGCCGGTATGGAGCAGCTCGAAGAGGGCCTGCGGCGCTTCACCGCCGCGTTCGCGTAGATCAGCAGCGCAGCGCGCACACCTCCGGGGGCGGGGGCCACTCCCCCGCTCCCGATCGTGAATCAGGAGGGACGCCCGTGTACACCATCACTCTCATCCCCGGTGACGGCACCGGCCCCGAGTTGGTCGAGGCCATGCGCCGCTGCGTCGAAGCCACCGGCGTCGCCATTGAGTGGGACGTGCACCACGCCGGCATGGAGGTGCTCGAGGAGGCCGGCACGCCGCTGCCCGAGAGCGTACTCGACTCCATCCGCGCCAACAAGGTGGCCATCAAGGGCCCGATCACCACGCCGGTGGGCACGGGATTCCGCAGCGTGAACGTGGCGCTGCGCAAGACCCTCGACCTCTACGCCTGCCTGCGCCCGAGCAAGTACTACGACGGCGTGAAGTCGCGCTATCCCGAGGCCGACCTGGTGGTGGTGCGCGAGAACACCGAGGACGTCTACGCGGGCATCGAGTTCGAGCGCGGCACTGAGGAGTGCGCGGAGATCATCGGCGAGATCGAGCGCCTGAGCGGCGAGAGCATCCGCCCCGACTCGGGCATCTCCATCAAACCCATCTCGGTGAGCGCCTCCGAGCGCATCGTGCGCTTCGCCTTCGACTACGCCATCGCCAACGGGCGCAGCAAGGTCACCGCGGTGCACAAGGCCAACATCCAGAAGTTCTCCGACGGGCTGTTCCTGCACGTCGCGCGCGAGGTCGCCGAGGACTACGCGGACAGCGGCATCGAGTTCGAGGACCGCATCGTCGACAACATGTGCATGCAGCTCGTGCAGAAGCCCGACCTCTACGACGTGCTGGTGCTGCCCAATCTCTACGGGGATATCGTCAGCGACCTGTGCTGCGGCCTGGTCGGGGGGCTGGGCGTGGCGCCGGGCGCCAACATCGGCGAGGAGATCGCGGTCTTCGAGCCGACGCACGGCAGCGCGCCCAGGTACGCCGGGCAGAACAAGGTCAACCCCACCGCGACCATCCTGTCGGCGGTCATGATGCTGCACCACCTGGGCGAGCACGACGCCGGCCATCGTCTCGAGCGCGCCACCGCCGCCGTCATCGCCGAGGGCGACCAGGTCACCTACGACCTCAAGCCCACCCGCGACGACCCCGGCGCCGTCGGTACCAGCGAGATGGCCGACGCCATCATCGCGCGTCTGCAGTGACCGCTACGGTGCGCTTCGCCGGCGCAGCGCCAGCGCCCCCGCGCGGATGAGCGTGATGCCCAGCGCCGCCAGCGCCAGCCCGCCGATCAGCGCCATCCACACCGGCGCGTAGACCGGGTGCGGCGTGAGCACGAGCGCGTCGGCGCTCGCCGGCGACTCCGGCCAGTTGGTGATGGTGCGGATGGCCGCGTAGCGCAGCACCATCCAGCTCCCCAGCGCAAACGCGAAGGTGCCCCACTGCTGCAGCGCGTTGCGGCCGGCCACCACCGCGACCGTGATCAGCACCAGCACCGTGGCCGCCTGGCGCGTCTGCTCCAGCGCCACCGTGCGCGCAGGCATCGCCTCGACGCTCGCACGCGCGAAGTCTCCACCCTCCTGCGCAAGCTCGAGCGTCCCGCGCACGTAGAAGGTCGCGACCGCGTCCACGTAGCCGAGCGCGACGCACAGCGCGGTCAGTGCGATCAGGTAGCTCAGCACCGTCATCCCGCGCCGCGACGAGGCCATCGCGCGTCAGTCCTCCAGCAGACGCCAGCTCCGGGCGTCCACCTCAATGCCGGTCGCGCCATCGCGCGCGGCCGCGACCGCATGCATCTCCTCGATGTCGTCGAACCAGCCGACCGCGTATGCCGCGCCGAAGCTCTCCCCCGCCTTCACCGGCCAGCCGCCGATCTCCTCGATGAAGCACACGTAGCCGCGCTGATGACACCACGCCTGGAAAACGATCTCCGGCGCGAGCGTGATGCCCGCCAGCCACGGACCGGCCGAGCCGTCCGGCAGCGTCACCTGCCGCGCGCGGATCATGCTGTCGGGGAGGGCCGCGTCGTCGCGCTGGTAGAGGAACTTGCCATCGGGCGGGAAGTCCTCGAGGAACTCGCTCGACGGGATGCACCCATGATAGCTGAGGTAGATCTGCTCGAAGCTGTCGCCCGCGTCGTGGCGCAGATGCCCGGGCATGTCGAGGCGGAAGATCAGCGCATCGACGTCGTTGGCGCTGGTGATGCGGTCGGCGCACAGGAAGTAGCGCAGGCCGTCGGCGAACACCAGCGTCTGCTCCCAGCGCGATCCCGGCGCGCGGCCGTAGGTGGCCCACTGCCAGGTGTACCACTGCCGCACCGCCACGAAGCTCTTGCCCTCGACCAGCTCGAAGTCCAGCCTCCCCGCCTGCGTGCAGATCTGCGGCCCTTCGACGTAGCGCCTGGGCAGGTGGCCGTGCACCGCGTCGTGGCCATGGTAGGGGTGTTCGACCTCTACGGCAGGGTCATCCCACCGCGGCTCGAGCAGGAAGTCGGCGACGTCGAGGCCGAAGCTGTTGTCGCGCGCGCCGCTCTCCCGGTCCACGAAGGTGTCACGGAAAACGCCCGAGACGTAGCCCTCGGCGTGCACCTCGGCGCACAGCAGGTCGGTCTCGATGACGATGATCGGGCCGGACACGTTGATCGATGCCATGGGTTGCCCTCTGCTCGCGACGGTCTTCGGGTCTAGACGAGCCCCGCCAGGGCGGCCCGTCGCTCCCGAAGTTGCCCGAGCTTCTCCTCGGCGTCGGCCAGGCGCTCGCGCTCACGTTCGACGATCTCAGCCGGCGCGTTCTCCACGAACTGCGGGTTGCCCAGCTTGCCCTCGCTCTGCGCGATGTCGCCCTCGATGTCCGCGATCTGCCTGTCGATGCGCCCGACCTCGCCTCTGACATCCACGCTTCCCGGCACGTGCAGGAACACCTGCGCGCCCGGCGCGGTCGCGGCCAGACAGTTGTCCGGCGCCGCCGAGCCCGGTTCGAGCAGAGTCAGTTCGTCGACCATCGCCAGCCCGCGCAGGCCCCGGCGCTGCGCCTCCAGCAACGCCAGGGCCACGGCATCGTCGGCGATGATGGTCACCGGCGCGCGCTGCGACGGCGACAGCGTCAGCGCCGCCCGCAGCGTGCGGATCGCGGTCACCGTGCGCTGCAACTCGGCCATGCGCGCCTCCGCCTCGGCGTCGAGCCAGCGCTCATCCGCGGTCGGGTAGTCCGCCACCGCGATCGGCCCGGCCTCCTCGTCCAGCCGATGCCACAGCTCCTCGGTGATGAAGGGCATGATGGGGTGCAGCGCGCGCAGGAAGCCACTCAGCACTGTGCGTAGCACCTCCTGCGTCACCGCTCTGCGCTCGGGGCTCTGCGGCTCGTAGAGGTCCGACTTCGCCAACTCGACGTACCAGTCACAGAACTCGCTCCAGATGTGCTCGTAGAGCGCGTCGGCCGCCTGCGCGATGTTGTACGCCTCCAACTCGCGGTCAACCAGCGCCAGCATGTGATGATGGCGCGACAGGATCCAGCGGTCGGCGAGGCTCAGGTCGGCCTCGGCGAGGTCGATGGGCTGCTCCGGCGCGTCGTCGAGGTTCATCACCACGAAGCGCGTGACGTTCCACAGCTTGTTGCAGAAGTTGCGGGCGCCGACCACGCGGTCCTCGGAGTAGCGCAGGTCCTGGCCGTGGGTGATCATCTGCATGAGCGCGAAGCGCAGCGCGTCGGCGCCATACTTGTCGATCAACTCCAGCGGATCGACGCCGGTGCCCAGCGACTTCGACATCTTCTGCCCGCTCGCGGTGCGCACCAGGCCGTGGATGAAGACCGTGTCGAAGGGCTGCTTCCCGGTGAAGTGCATGCCATCCATGATCATGCGCGCGACCCAGAAGAAGATGATGTCGTAGGCGGTCACCAGCACGCTGGTCGGGTACCAGAACGCGAGGTCGTCGGTCTCGTCGGGCCAGCCCAGCGTCGAGAACGGCCACAGCCCGGAGCTGAACCAGGTGTCGAGCACGTCGGGCGACTGCACCAGGTCGGTGCCGCCGCACTCGGGGCACTCAGTGGGGTCCTCGCGGGAGACGATCCACTGCCGGCACGACTCGCACCACCACGCGGGGATGGGATGCCCCCACCAGAGCTGGCGGGAGATACACCAGTCCTCGATGTTCTCCAGCCACTCGCGATAGACCCTGGTCCAGCGCTCGGGGACGAAGCGCACGAGCCCCTCATCCACGGCGCGCAGGCCCTCCTCGGCGAGTTGGTCCATGATCACGAACCACTGCTCGCTGACCAGGGGCTCGACGA
>JALGVA010000127.1 GCA_029820295.1 Candidatus Zipacnadia bacterium | reverse complement strand
TGTGGACTGAGCCGCACAACGTACTTCTTCCGCATCGTGGCTGCCTCGCTTGCTGTGATGATGGGTGCGATCCGACGCAGTCGACAGCCATTCTACCACACTTCAAACTATCAATAGTGACAGCGCACTAGCCTTTCTGGGGCTCGCGCTCTTCGGTTGTGCTCGGTCCTTTGGCGGGGCGGAGCAGCCCCTGCGCCCCACTCCTGAACCCGTCGTCCAAGCGTTCGCCCGCTGTCTTGCCGTGCCGCCGGTGGACAATTACCGGGCGTACTGGTATGCGCGCGCGCCCGAACTGAATCCAGTTGAGGGCGCTGAGACCATCGTCTCGGGTACCGTAGAGGGGGTCTCGGCCGTTGGCGAGACTCCGGAACTGCGCCCCGACGGGCGAGGGCAAGGCTGGTCGACTCGAGTCGACTTCCGCGTAGCCCACGGGCTCAAAGGCGCCGGGGCGCAGGATGGAGACATTCTGCCTCTTCGTTACCTCACGCCGGAACACGGGTACCTTGGCGGGCTGGGGCCGCGGCCCCACATGCTAGGCCTCGGCGCGTCCTATCTGCTGTTCCCAGGCCCATCGGGAGCAGAGGGGGCGATGGCCTTTGATCCGAATGGCGATCCGCCTCCGGTGCCGCTCGCGACTGCCGCAACCGATATGCGCGGCGACGGGACGCCTGCAGAGATGATGGCTGACCTGCTGATCTCTTCGCTCCGCGCCTCCGACCGCAAGCTGGAGGAGTACATGATCCCCCCGCTGGCCTACCTCGCGCACTTCCACGACCAGGCAGGCGCTCGACAAGCGCTGCTGCAGCGCGCGCAAAGCCGCGATGCCGAGGGAGCGGTGCCCGCTTTGCGCGGTCTCACACGATGGGACCCGCTCGCCGAGGACGTAGCGGAGTTGGTAGAGCGCCTGTCTCGCGGTGACAGTCCGACGATGGCTGGGGTCGCCCTCGCGGTGCGCCTGCGCGAGGGCGGCACGGCAATGCTTCCCGAGGTCATCGAGTGGCTGAGAGACCCGGAGGTGACCGATGACGATGCAGCCTACATCGCGGGAGCGCTGAGCACCATGCCGGACGAGAGGGTGACGGAGAGACTGCTGCAGGAGTACGGGCAGCTTCTTGACCCGCAGATGCCTCTGAGCCTGCGGCGCGCGGTCGTGCGGCGCCTCGCCGACATCGGGACGATGGAGGTGGCGCCGCTACTCCTGCGGGCACTCGACGATCCGGACACCGACATGTCCACAGGCAACGCGGTCGTGTGGATCGCCATGGTGGGTCTCTGGCGCGCCTCCGAGGGCTTCCGCCACGGCCTCGACCGCTACTGTCCCGGACCAGATCCGTTTGTGGCGGACTCGCGGCACTACGTGCGCCTGTGGAAGGCCTGGTGGGAGACGGCGCAGAACGGATGGCCTCCGGAAGACGAACACACAGATACACCGTCCACCGGCCCGATCCTGCCGCCTGCGTATGAGGGCACGCCTCCGCAGTGAACGGCGGTCGGACGGGCGTGCCGAGTGACCGGGCGGGCGCAGGGACATCCTGCGCCCGCCCGCGTGTCCGCTGGCCGCTGGCTACGCCGAGCCGCTGGAGCCCGCGCCTGCACCCGAACCCAGCAACGGTCCGCGCGTTCAGGGCTCCGACATCGCGGCCGCCGCTCCGTGGCAGATAGTCGGGGCGGTCGATCGACCGATCGGCTCACGCCCCACACGAGCGCTGGAGTTCCTGCTGCCTGACCAGCCGCTGCGCGGAGGGACCGGTGTGAGCGTGGCGCTGTCGGTGGGCCCGCCGGCGGATGAGTTGCGCTGGTGGCAGGCTGATCTGTGCGTCGATGAGATCGGCCCGCAGGGGCGCCTGGCGATGGTGGTGCGGGTCGATGGCCGCGAGGTGGCGCGCACGGAGCTGCCGGGCGATGGCGCGTGGGTCGAGCGGCGTTCTGCGCTGCCGCCGGCCGGCGCTGCCCCCCCAGCACATCGTCTTCCGGATCGAGGCGATGACCGATGGCCGCATCGGCGCGCCGGTGCAGGTGTGGTGGGCGCGGCCAACGCTGTGGCGCGACGGGGAGATGGTGGACGAGCCTGCGCTGTCGGGTGTCGGCGCCGAAGCCGGCGGATGAACGCGCGCGGGCTCAGAACATGCGCGCGCGTGTGACCCGCCACAGGTGCATCAGCCACGCAGTGTGCGCGTCCCATGCGAGCAGCGCCGCCAGGATCACGAACGCGCCGGGGAAGCGGAAGCGCCGCGGAATCAGCGTGTGGTAGCCCACCGCCAGCAGCAGTCCCAGCACCGGAACCATGGTGGGCGTGTAGCGGCCGGCGAACTCGAGCACGTGCCAGTCCTGCAGCGTTGCCTGCTGCCACACTCCCAGGACCGCGACGCCCAGCGCCGTCACACACGCCGCGACCAGCGCGCGCTGCACTCCCGACAGGCCGGAGCGCCACCGCATCACCAGGCCCACGCACCCGGTCAGCACGATCAGCAGGGACGGTAGCCGGCTCAACCACGGCTCGGTCTCCAGGTTCAGGTCGTAGGTGGTCATCGCGCGGTGGGCGAACCACGAAGCCCCGCCGCGGAAGTACCAGTGCGGCTGCCACAACCCCATCAGCAGCTCGTCCACTGCCGCGAGCAGCAGCAGCACCATGGCGCCGGTGTCGAGGATAATCGCCAGAGGCGACATGAACAGCGGCCGGTAGTCCGAGCGGGGGAAAGCCTCACCCAGCACCAGCGCATTGCGCACGTACCAGGGCGCGGCGACGATGGCCGCCGCCGCCAGCCCGGCGCTCAGCAAGGTCACCGTCCGCAGCCATCGCCCCCGGGCGGCGCGCCCGCCGATGACGATGGCCGCGACCACGACGGCTCCCAGCAGGAGCGCGGAGGTGAGCTTGACCGCCAGCGCCACACCGGTCACCGCTCCCAGGACGATCATCGGGCGCAGCGGCTGCTCGGCCTGCAGCGCGCGCACCGTAAGGTAGAGGCCCGCAGCCACGAACAGCGCGGCCAGGGGATCGTTGTTGATGGTGCCCGCGATGTACGCGTTCGTCCCGAAGCTCGCCACGAAAACCATCGCGAAGGCGCCGACCGCGGGCTCGTCGGGGAAGGCCGCGCGCGCGGTCAGCCGCACCAGCAGCAGCGTGCCGATGCCCAGCAGCACGCTGAGCAGCCGCGCCACGCGGAAGAACAGCACCTCATCGCCGGCACACGCCACGTAGATCGGCGCGATCAGCAGGTAGTAGGTCGGCGGGTGCTGCGCCTGCGGCGTGCCAATGTGCCCCGAGGCCGAGACGCGCACCACCGGCGTGAACTCAGGCAGCTCGTGGTTGATCGCCAGCGACTGCACGTAGGCGAGGTGCTGGGGCTCGTCGGGCCCCTCACCCGGGCGGGTCAGGAAGGCAAAGCCCCCCGCCAGCGCCAGCCACGCGCCCAGCGCCGCCCACTCAACGATGCGCCAGCGGCGCTCGGGGTCACGCTTGGGTTCGGCGTCCTGCTCGGCCATGGGGTGGCTACTTCATCGCCCAAGAGCATCTGCCCTGCCGCGCCCCGGCGCGCTATCCGCCCTCCGCAGCGAAGGGCACGATCTCGTAGCTGATGACCGCACGGTCGCCCGCCGCCCAGCGCGCCGGCAGCGCCACCTTGAGCTGGCGGATGACGTACTGGCTGACATACCGCTCGCCGCTCGTGGTGGCGCCGAAGCTCACGCGTACCGGCTCGGCGAAGCGCAGCTCGACGCCCGCGCCGGTGTCGTCGGCCAGGCGTATCGCCTGCGCCGGGCCGTCGGGCAGCTCGCAGTGGAAGCCGCGCTCCTTGGCCGCGAAGAGCGGGAACTGCAGCACGCACTCCCGCGCGGACACCTCGCCGGTCGCCTCCACCTGCGTCCGCACAGCGATGCGGTCCCCGTCGAAGCGGTAGGCGTGCAAGTAGTCCAGCGGCAGGCCCTCGATCTGCCCGCGCACCTCGAGCGTCCGGGCCTGCTCGTCCACGTCGAACTCGATTGCGTAGTAGTCGGCGGTGTGCACCTCGTCCTCGGCCACCTCAACGATAACGCCCTGGTGGCAGTACGCGTTCCAGCCCTGGCCGGCCATGGTCACGTAATAGTCGGGCGTCCACAGCAGCGAGATGCCGCCGCCGGTGCGCAGGTCGTCGCGCGTCGGGTCGAAGGGGTCATCGCGCCGCCCTCGGCCGGGCTTGCCCACGTAGATCAGCGTGTAGTACGCGGGCTGCTTCACGCAGATGAACTCGTCGCCGAGGTTGCGGAAGAACGACTCCTCCTCCCAGGGCCACCGTCCGCTGCGATCGACGCCGGGCCGGTAGTGGAGGAAGTTGTGCGCGGAGAAGCTGGCAGCCAGCGTCGCGTTGTCGGCGACGATCTCCCCGCAGCGCTCAATGGAGTACGGGACCTCCGCCGCCTTCGTGCGAATCGCCTCGACCAGCGCCGCCTGCTCCTCGGCGGTGGGCTCATCGCGAAACCACAGCCCGGCATCGGGCAGATGGGGGGCCATGATGCGGCGGCCGCCGCCGTGCTGGGTGAAGGTCCAGGGCATGCGCACCCGGTGGTTCAGGTCGGTGCAGCCGATCAGCCACCCGCTGGGCTCGGGCGCCACGGTGTGGTTGAAGAGGAAGTACGCCCTGCGGATCGACTCGCGGTAGAACTCGTCCCCGGTCTCGGCGTAGAGCGACGCGAACAGGTCGAGGGTGATGCCGTTGTAACTGGCGCACGGCCCGTAGCCCTCAACCTGGTAGCCGGCGGGCTTTTGCAGCACGTCGCACAGCCGCTGCGAGGCATAGCGGCTCATCTGCGCGTGAAACTCGTCACCCGAGCCTTTGTGGACCTGCCAGAGCCCGTAGGGGATGTGCGCGCCCTGATTCGCGGGCGAGAAGACGGTCATGTACACCAGCCGGTCGGCCATGCGCGTGATACCCTCGGTCCACTCGCGCCAGATCTCCGGGTACTGCTCCCGCACCGACTGGCCGACCCAGCCGTAGGGATCGGCGAGCTGGTAGCGGAAGATGAAGGCGAGGTTGCCCGGCCAGTCGCCCGGCCCGTGATGGATCAGCTCATCCTCGGCCATGAGCATCAGATCCCGGCTCGCGCCGATGATGACGCGGCGTAGCAGCGCGGGGTTGTGGTACCACGGGTTGACCCGCTCGTCGAGGTTGTACATGAACGCCAGAGACCCCACGTAGCCGCGCGGCGAGAACCCGGTCCAGAGCGGGTCCAGGCTCTCATCGGTCACCGGCGGGACCGGAGGCGTCGGCTCGCCGGGGTTCAGCGGGCTGCCGGGGATGGTGTAGGGCGTCAGCGGGGTGCTGTAGGCCACCGGCATGTGCACGCCGCCGAAGTACGGGCTGGCGGCGTCGATCACCTGGCGCTGCGCCCAGAAGTTCGCGAAGGGCAGCGGCGGCGCGTACTCGAGCAGCAGGTGCCGGTAGCGCTGCGGATCCGAGGCGAGGATGTCGGCCATCGGCGCGAATGACTCGATAGGCGCGAGGGCCAGGTCGTCCGGGGCGCTGAAGGTCTCGCGCACCAGCCGGTCGAGGCGCACCTGGAACTTGTGCGCGACGATGGAGCCATCGTCCAGAGTCTCGACCGAGGCGCCGATGGCGCGCGCGGTCTCCTCGTCGGGGCAGACGATCACGGGGAAGCCCTCGGCAATGAGCTTCGCCCCGGGCCAGCGCCGCGGCATCGCGCTGATGCGCCAGACCACACCGGTGCGCTCGACCGGGATCACGCCGGCCTCGTCGCGCAGCAGCTCGCGCCCGGTCTCGTCGCGGATGACGAAGTCGACCTCGGTGGGCGTCACGTCCAGCCGCCGCGCACCGGGCGGGATGTAGACGTACCCGTCCTCGATGCCACCCCTGGGGGGCATGATAGCGCGGATCGAGTTCATCATCCCGACGGGCAGCGCCGGCTCGATGGTCAGGTCGAAGGTGGTGAGCGGCGTGCGCCCGCCCGTGATGATCACCTGCACCACGCCCGGCTGCGAGGCCGGGACCTCGATCACCACCTCGCTCGGCAGGCCCTGCTCGCCCGCACGGTCGGCGGAGGCGATCTGCGCGCGGAAGATACGCCGCTCCTCGACGTCGAAGGCCCGCACCATCAGCCGGTCGAAGGCGACCCAGTTGGCGCCGATGTCCTCCATGCTCAGGCAGCGCACCCGCACCGTGAACGGCTCGCCGGCAGCGTTGTGGACATAGAAGTGCGCCGACGACGCCTGGTGGGTGCGCCGGCAGCTCTGGAAGGGCCCGGCGATCGGCGCCGCCCCGGCAGGAAGGCGCGCGCAGATCACCGCGATGATGAGTGCGACGAGCAAGCGTGACAGGCGGCCCGGGTACGCGGTCAACGGCATGGCACTCCCCTTCACAGGTCAGCGTGCCCGGCGGCGGCCGGGGTAGACGTGTTACTTCCGCCGGCCCGCGCCGCGGGCCTCCCGAGAGAGGTACCCCGGACCACGGTTGCGAAGCTTGCTTCCACGCGCAGATCATCGCCGGGGAGCTGCGATCATGCTCAGGGCTATCTGCTTCGTCTGCATGTTGTGCGTCGGAGTGGCCGCTCTGGCTGAGGCCCAGGTCCTGCTGACGGTCTGCGATCGCGCGGGCGGGCGCGCCGGTGCGCGGCGGTGTGCCCTTCGCGCGTGGCGAGCTGGCCGCGTGCGACTCCGCGCGACTGGTGGATGCCGCCGGCAACGACCTTCCCTGCGCGGTGCGGCCCATCGCGCACTGGTGGGACGGCAGCGTGAAGTGGCTGCTGGTCGACACGCAGGTCGACCTGCCCGCGAGTGGCGGGGCCGAGCCGCGGCTGCTCCCCGGTGAGGCGCCCTCGTGGACGCGCGCGCTGGGAGTCAGCGAGGCCGCCGACGAGATTACGGTGGACACCGGCCGGGCACGGTTCGTGTTCTCGAAGCGCAGCTTCGTCTGCCCGCAGCGGCGTGGGCCGACCTCGATGGCGATAGCGAGGCCGAAACGCGGGGGATCGATGCGCCCGGGGAGTTCGTCTGCGAGGTCGAGCACACCCCGCCGGGCGAGCCCAATGAGGAGGAGTGGCTGCGCGATGTCGCCGGCGGCGAGCGCGAGCGCTTCATGGCCGCCCCCCCAGGGCGACTACGCCGCCAAGATCGAGAGCGCCAACGACCTGCGCGCGGTGGTGAAGCTCAGCGGCTGGCTGGTCAACGCCGAGGGCCCGCGGCTGTTGCAGTACACCATCCGCGCCCCAACGGCCGCGAATACTGCGTGGTCTACCCCTGGCGGGAGGAGTAGGGGCGGCGAAGGCACGGGCGGGGGGAGCTCCTGCACATCGGCGCTGCAGGCTGTCTCCGCCAAGGGCACGTGCGGGTGCGGGCGTCGTCGGCCAAGCCGTGCGGAGGGGCCGCTTCGTGCGGCGCAGGCGTCAGGTTCCACCCCGGCCCGCCGTCTGACTTCACCCGGACACGACCAACGGCCGGGCCGGCATGGAAGCTGAGTCTGCCCGCGCCGGCTCACCCTCTGTACGGCTCAACGGCCCGGCCGGCCTGACGCAGCACGGCCCCGGCAGTGTCCCTGATGGGAACTCGACGAAGGTGCAATCCGGCCGGCCGCGACGAGCCGCGTGCTCCTGCCGCAGATCGACCCGCCATGCACAGTGAGTTCCCCTGCCGGCGCGCCGCGGCCTGGCGGACGCCAATCCGGGCGCAGGTCCCGCGTCGCGTTCGGCGAAAGCAGCGCACCATGGGGGCGGCGGACCAGGTCGGGCTGATCGGGAGGCAGGCGATGTCCAGGCAGATTACGGTGAGGGTCGGACAGAAGCGCGGCGACTTCGTCGGGAAGACGCACATGGTGCTGCAGGCGGCGGTGGACTACGTGGCGCGGCTGGGCGGGGGCACGGTGCGCATCGGCCCGGGGCGTTGGGAGATGGGCAACTCGCTGTTCATCCGCGACCACGTCAACCTGGTCGGCGCGGGCGATGACACGGTGCTGCGCAAGTGCCCCTCCGCGGCCACTCCGCTGGCCGATGACGTGGACTGGTACGGCACGAGCGTGCGCGTGGTGAATCCCAGGATCTTCCGCGTGGGCGGCGGCATCCTGCTGCGCGGTAAGTCGCCACACTTCGACCGCATGGTCTTCTGCAAGCACACCGTGGTCGCCATCGAGGGTGATACCGTACACCTGGATCGGGACACGCGCGACAACTTCTGGACTGAGACCCACCCCGAAGCGGCGACGCTCTTCCCGGTCATCACCGGCGACTACGTCAACGACGTGGTCATCGAGAGCCTGTGCATCGACGGCAATCGCGCCAACAACGAGAACCTCAACGGCAACTACGGCGGTGGCATCTTCATCCAGGACTGCGACCGCATCACCATCCGCAACGTCACCAGCCGCGACAACAACTCCGACGGCATGAGCTGGCAGGTGTGCGACGACGTGACCGTGGAGGACTGCCGCGTCATCGACAACACCGACCTCGGCATGCACGCGGGCTCGGGCTCACAGCGCTCGATGGTGCGCGGCTGCACCATGATCGGCAACAGCCAGGGCTTCTACTTCTGCTGGGGCGTGCGCGAGAGCATCGTCGAGGACTGCACCATCGAAGACTCGGCGAAGTTCGGCGTCTCCATCGGCCACCGCGACACCGACAACGTGGTGCGCAACTGCACGGTGCGGCGCAGCGGCGAGATCGGCATCCAGTTCCGCCAGCACCCGGAGGCCAGGCGCGACCCGCACCGGAACCTGTTCGAGGGCAACCTGATCGAGGACAGCGGCACGCGCGGCGACTGCGTGGCCATCGAGCTGGCGGGGACCGCCGAGGGCGTGGTGCTGCGCGGCAACACGATCCGCGACACGCGCCGCCGGCACAAGGTCCGCAACCGCATCGGCCTGCGCATCGGCGAGAGCATCGAGCGCCTGACGCTTGAGGGCAACAGCTTCGAGGGTCTCGACGAGGAGATCGTGGACCTGCGCGCGCGGTGACGAGGTGATCGGCCATGAGACCTGTGACGGCCGTCGCGATCGGTGTCTGCCTGGTCACGTGCGCGGCGGGCGCCGCACCGCGGCAGGTGGTCGTGCCGGTTCTCGAGCGTGGCCCGGAGCTGCGCCGCGACCTCTCCGACCCGGCGGGCCGGCGTCTGACGCTGGTCGAGGCCGAGATCTGGGGCGACCCGCCCGGGCACCTCGAGGCCGAGCCACCGCGCTGATCATCGCCGCCCAAGGGCGGAACCTGGAGGAGACGGCATGCGCATCGGACTCATGGTGGTGATGATCATGGCGGCTGCCGCGGCCGGGGCTCAGGAGCCCGGCCTGGTCGGGCACTGGAGCTTCGACGAGGCCGATGGTGAGTTCGTGCGCGACCTCAGCGGACAGGGCAGCGACGCGGCGCTGCATGGTGCCGAGCTGATCGAGCGCGGCGAGGGGCGTGCGCTGGCCCTCGACGGTGTCCACGACTGGGTGGACTGCGGGGCGGGATCGGCGCTGGACCTGACCGATGCCGTGACGCTCGAGGCCTGGGTGCGCCCGGAGACCATCCCGGCGGGCGAGCCGCTCATCGTGGGCAAGTCCACCGAGAGCTACGGCCTGACCTTCTACAAGGACGGGCAGTGCTGGTGGTACATCTCCAGCGGCGGCAACAACCTCAAGGCGCCGCTGGCCATCGACTCCTGGAACCACGTCGCAGGCACCTTCGACGGCGAGACCATGGCCATCTACCTCAACGGCGAACTCATCACCTCGCGCGCGTCGCAGTTCCGGTCAATCGAGCATGGCGGCCGCTTCTCCATCGGCGCGCGGCTCGACGACATCGGTCAGCCGACCGGCCCCCACTTTCGCGGCGCGGTCGATGATGTGCGCATGTACGACCACGCGCTGACGGCCGAAGAAGTCCTGCGCAGCTACCGCGAGGCGGCCGGCGGCTACGAGGTGGACACCACCTGGTTCAACCGCCTGCGCGTCACGCCCGCGTTCTTCCGCGATGACCACCGCCTGCTGGCGCTCTACGATTACCGTGGCATCGCCCCGCGGCCCGAGGGCGCCCGGCTGGACGTGCGACTGCGGCGCCCCGACGGCGATGCCCCGGAGGGCGCGGCCGCCTTCGAGCCGCTGCCGCCCGATGGCCTGGTGGCCGCCGAGTTCGACATGGGCGGCATGCCCGATGGCGACTACATGCTGAGCGCGGTGCTGACCACTCCCGACGGTCTGCACATCACCGACGAGCTGGGCATCCGCTACCCGTTCCCGGCCCTGCAGGCCCCCGCACCGGAGGAGCTGGTGGTGCCCGAACTGCCCGAGCGGCGGGGTCCCGCCCGATGCGACGTCCAGGTCCATGCCGGCGGCGGCTTCACGCTCGCGGTTGCCGGGCGGACGCTGCCGTTCGAGTCGGCCTTCTCGTACCCCGGTGGCGGCGAGAACCGGCTGACGGCGGGCGAGCCGGCCGGCGCGGGCGAGGACGGCTGGCAGGTCGGGGCGCGACAGGTCGGCGACGACGCCTGGAAGGTCACCGCGCGCGGGGCGCACTACGAGATCGCGCGTGAGATCACGCGCACCGCCACGCGCGTCGAGGTCCACGACACCATCCGCAACCTGACCGATGAGGTGCTGGGCGTGATCGTGGACAACCGCCTGGACGCGAGCGCGCAGCCGTTCGAGGAGTGGGCCGTGGCGGGCTACCCCATGGCGACCGAGCGGCGCGCGGCGCACAGCCCCACGGTCTTTGCGCGCTGGGACGACCTGGGCGTGGGGCTGGCGCCGCTGGATGACGTGTACATCGTCCAGGGCACCATGTACTGTCGCGACGGTGTCGCCGGCATGGCGGACGACAGGTTCGGGCTGGCGCCGGGCGCGTCATACACGCTGGAGTGGGCGGTCTACGCCCACGAGGGCGGCGACTACTGGGACTTCATCAACCAGGTCCGCAACGACGAGGGCCGCACCGGCACCATCGAGGGCGGCTTCGCCTTCATCCCGCGCGACGGCGTCTCGGACGAGTACGTCGAGCTGCGCAACCTGCGCTACGGCTCCTTCGGCTGCCTGACCCACGTCGCCGATGACCCGGAGATCGAGATCGAGGGCATCGAGTTCATCAACCTGCCGCTCGAGCGCGCGCGCCTGCGTGAGCAGTTCGCGGCCATCCGCGAGCAGCACCCGCAGCTCAAGCTGATGTTCCACATCGCGCACAGCCTGTTCTCGACCAATCGTCCCGCGGAGCTGTTCCCGGACTCGCGGGTGCTCGACGCCGCAGGCAATCACGTGGTCTATCCCTACAACTACGGCAACGGAGCCTACTTCAGCCAGCGCCGCCATGAGGAGGGCTGGCGCTGGTTCATCTACTACCCGACGCCGGGCAACTCCTTTCATGACGCCATGATGCGCGCCGCCGACATGCTGATCGACGACATCGGCTGCGACGGCGCCTTCATGGATGGCTTCATGCTCGGTTACGGCTCGGCGTGGATCTACGACCGCTGGGACGGCCACTCGGTGGAGATCGACCCCGAGACGAAGACGGTCACGCGCCGGCTCGGCTCGGTGCTGCTGCTCTCGCAGCCGTCGATGGTGGAGTTCACCCACCGTATCACCGACCGGGGCGGCGTGATCGTTGCCAACAGCCCGGTGATGACGCGCACCGTCGGGCAACTGCCGCTGGTGGTCGATCAGGAGTGCGTCTCCGGGCCGGGTGTGCACCTGGCGCAGACCTCGGCGTCGCTGGGCAACCCGTCGCGCATCAACTGCGAGGCCGACGTCTACCGCGACGTCCTCGACAAGCTCTCGTGGGGCAACCTCTACTTCTACTACGGCGAGGGCGAGCTGACCCACCCGTCGCTGCCCCGGCAGATGTACCCGATCACGATCACCGACCTGCGTTCGGGCACCGTGACCGGGCGCGAGCGCATCGTCACCATGCACGCGGGCGTCTACGGCTGGCCGGGCGACCGGCGCCTGCACTTGTGCCGGCGCTACAACGCGCTGGGCATGCCCGTCCCGGCGGAGTTCGTGACGCGCGTGGACGCTACCGGCGTACGGACGCAGGTCGATCTCGACCGCGAGGAGAGCGCGGTGGTGGTGGGCATCCCGGTCAAGGTGCAGAGCGACGCGCCGGTGAACCTGATCTGCACGCGCTACGGCGCGGGCGGCATCACCATCGACGCGACCGGGCAGGGGCGGCTGAGCGTGGTGGTCGGCGATGGTGACTTCGAGGTAGCGGCCGGCGCGCAGCTCGGGGTAAGAGTCGGCGACGAGACCTCGGCGATGACCGCCGGCGCCGATGGCCTGCGGTTGGAGATCGACCTTGACGGGCCCACGCGCATCGCCATCGAGCCGGCCGCGGGGTAGGTCGAAGGCCCATAGCACTGACGCGAAGGAGACGGTTCACGTGACGGGCGTGGAGATCGGGCATCACGCCTCAGGCACGGGCGGCGCGGTCGCGGCGGGGGCGGCCCCATCGGTGGCGGCCGGGCTGGAGCTGCTGGCCGCCGGGGGCAACGCCGCGGACGCGGCCGTCGCGACCATCCTGGCGCTCGCGGTCGTGGACTACGGCCTGTTCGCCATCGGTGGCGAGATCCCGTGGCTCATCCGCGACGGGCAGTCGGGGCGGGTGACGGTGCTATCGGGCGTCGGGCGCGCGCCGCTGAGCGCCCGGGCCATCGCCTGGTACTGGGAGAACGAGATCCCGGACATGGGCGACTACAAGGCCATGCCGGTGCCGGGCGCGATTCACCTGTGTATGACCGCGCTGGAGCTGTTCGGCACGAAGAGCTTCGCCCAGGCGGTCGCGCCCGCGCTGGCGCTGCTGGATGCCGGCAAGCTCGCCTGGCACGCCCCGCTGGCGGCGACGTTGCGCAAGCTGGTCGAGCGCGAGCGGGAGACCCGCGGCAGTCGCGAGGCGAAGCTGCGGGCCGCCTGCGAGCGCTTCTACCGCGGTGACATCGCCGACGACCTGGTCGCCCGGTACCGCGAGACCGGCTCGTTCCTGACCCACGAGGACCTCGCGGCGCACGTGACCACCGTCGAGGAGCCGGTGTCCATCGACTACCGCGGCTGGACCGTGCACAAGTGCCCGACGTGGACGCAGGGGCCGGTGCTGTGCCAGACGCTGCGCCTGCTCGAAGGCTTCGACCTGCGCGCCATGGGTCATCTCTCGGCCGACTACGTCCATGCGCTGACTGAGGCCATGAAGCTGGCCTTCGCCGACCGCGACAGATACTACGGCGACCCGCAGTTCGCGGACGTGCCCGTGGCCGAGCTGCTCTCCGACGAGTACACACAGATGCGGCGCGCGCTGATCGACATGGCGCGGGCCTCCGCCGAGCAACTGCCGGGCGACCCGCTCAACATGCGCCCGCTTCTCGGCGGCGAAGCCACCACCCCCAACGGCGTGCGCACGCCCATCTCGGACACCACCACCTGCGTCGCCGCCGACCGCTGGGGCAACGTGGTGGCGGCGACCCCGAGCTGCAACCTCGTCGGCAACCAGCCCGACCCGCGCACCGGCGTCACCCAGGGCAACCGCCTGCGCTGCCTGAATACCACGCCGGGCCA
>JALGVA010000126.1 GCA_029820295.1 Candidatus Zipacnadia bacterium | reverse complement strand
GCGCGCGAAGGGCCCCCGGCCGAGGCCGGGCTGAACGCGGGCAGCGCCCCGGGTGAGGTGGTGGCGCAGGCGGTGCGCCTGGCCGGCACACGCATCTGCGACCGGGCCGCCGCGGCGCTCGACCTGGCGGAGATGGGCACGACGCTCACCGTGGCGGCCCTGCTCGAGGACACCGCGGTCATCGCCCACGTGGGCGACTCGCGCGCGTGGCGCGTGACCGCCACGGGGATCGACCAGCTCACGCAGGATCACTCGTGGGTGGCCGAGCAGGTGCGCGCGGGGGCGATGACGCCCGAGGAGGCGCGACGCTCGCCGCTGCGCCATCAGATCACACGCACCGTCGGCACCAGCCGCACGGTCGAGCCCGACCTGCTCGAGGTGGAGGTCCACGAGGGCGAGGTCATCCTCGTCTCCAGCGACGGGCTCAGCGAATGCCTCAGCGACCAGGAGATACATCGCATCCTGGTCGGCTCGGCGGACGTGGCCGATGCCTGCACGCGGCTGCTCGATGCGGCCGTCGCCGCCGGCGCGCACGACAACGTGACCGTGGCGGCGCTGGCGGTGGGGACCTTCCCCGGATCGGGCGCCACCGAGGAGGTCACGGAGCCCGGGCCCGCGGAGGAGGAGCCGGCGGCGCCCGACGAGACGCCGGCGCCGGCCGACGAGCCAACGCTCGCCCCAGCGCCAACGCCCGCCACGCCCCCCGACCGGCCGATCATCGCCGCGCCGCCGCAGGCCCCGGCTGAGGCGCCGCCCGCGGAGGAGCCCGTTGCGCGCCTGCACGAGGCGGCAGGCCGTCCGCCCAAGCGCCGGGCCATCATCGCGCTCGGCGCCGTGCTGCTGGTGGTGGCGGCAGGCGCGGCGCTGATCTTCGCGTGGCCGACGCTGCACGGGCCGCAGGCGGCGGGGCCGGACCAGCCCCCGATCATCGAGGCGCCGACCGGCCCCGAGGGTCTCACGGTCGAGGAGCCGGGCGAGACGGCCGCCGACCAGGCCACCGTGGCGACTCCCGTGCCCGAGCCGCCGCCGATCACGCTCGCGAGCCTCGCCATCACGCTCGAGCGTCCGACCCTGACCCTGGCCGCGGCCGACCCGGCGGCGGCCGCGGTCACCGAGGTCGAGCCGCTACCGGGCTTCGACGCGGAACTCAGCGACGCCGGCGCGGTCGAGTACCGCTTCCGCAACTGGGCCAACAGCGGTCCGCCGCTGCAGGAAGGCCGCGCGTGGCTCGAGTTCACGCTGCGTTCCGGCGCGGAGGACGCGGCCGCGGAGGAGCCCATCACGTGGCGGGCGGGCGATGGGGACCTTGACCTGCCGCCGGGGACGTGGCGGTGCGCGTACAACTCGCACGCGCGCGCGGCGCCGCTGGAGCTGTTCGACTTCACGCTGGTCGCGGGCGGCGAATAACGGCGACGGCGTTGCTGACGGCGCCGACAGGTCCCGCCCACGGGCGGGGCCCTGCGGTCAGCGTAGCCCCGAAGGTATCCGCGCCCCCGGGGTCGCACTGTCCCCACGCGTTCATCGCACTGCCGGACCGCCGGGAGGGCCGTCATCTGCGCGCGCATGTCGCTGCCAAGCATCATGCTCGTCGCCGTGCTGTGCAGCTCCGCCGCCGCCCAGCAGCCCAACGTCTGGCCGTTCGACATGGGCGGCGCCGACTCACCCGTCTGGCCCGGCTTCACCCAGGTCACCGCCGAGAACGCCTACTCCGCCGATCTCGGCTACGGCTGGCTGCTCGAGTCTGAGGACATCCGCGCCTACCTCGCCGGCAACATCGACGCCCTCGCCATCGACGACATCTCCGGCCTGGGCAAGCGCACCGGGCAGTTCCGCGTGGACCTCCCCGATGGCGAGTACACCGTCTGGGTGCTCACCGGCGCGATGGGCAACATCTGGCGCCTGCGCTCGATGCGCCAGGCACACGAACTGCTCACCGGCGATGAGGTGGTCGCGACCGTCGATCCGCCCGAGGAGAGGCTCTTCGAGGTCGCCAACTACGAGTGGTCGGCGGGCGACGACCTGTGGCGGCGCTACGTCGGCTCGCGCTTCCAGTGGCTGCGAGTCGAGACGACCGTGACCGATGGGGCCCTGGTGCCGGGCTTCCGGCCGCACATCGCCTTCCCGGTGAACGCGGTCATGATCGCCGCCCGCGACATCGCCGGGCGCGCGCAGGAGAAGGCGTCGTTCGCGGTCTTCGGCCTGCGCGACCTCGAGGAAGTGATCTTCTCCCCGGGTGAGATGACCGGACCGGCGGGGGGGACGACAACGGCACTGTCAATGGCATTGACAGGCAATAATGACTGTCCTACGGTTAACGACAGAAAGCCGTTCGTGGGACAGGCATTTCTGCCTGTCCGAGGGGCGACTGTGGCTCCGCGCCCGACCATCCCCTACGACTGGACCGAGCTGTCGGGGGCCACGACGGTGCCGCCCGGCGCCGCGTGGGGTATGGTGTGGTTCTCGCCGCACAACGAGGGCACGGCGTACTGCGATGACCTGCGGGTGACGCGCGTGCCCGGCGGCGACCTGCCCAAGCTGCCGGTGACCGCGGGCACAGTGCAGAACCGGGCCGCCTTCACCGCCGCGCAGGATCAGCGGCCCGAGGGCAAGGTACTCGCCTGCGCCGCCACGGATGATCCGCCGACCATCGACGGCGCGCTCGATGAGGCGTGCTGGGCGAGCGCCGGGCAGACGCTGGGCGAGGCGGGCTTCGACTTCCTACGCACCTCGAGGCCGTTCAGCGCCGCGCGCTGAGCGGAGGACGACCTCCTCCCCCCCCTGAGACCGGGTTCCGCGCTCTCTTTCCGCCCTCTCCCTGGTCCCGCCCGCGGGCGAGACAAGGGGGAGAAGGGGGGCTCGGCAACGGCTCGCCAGTGTCTGGGCGGCCGGTAGCCGACTGCTGGTAGCTGGCCGCTGACCGCTCACACGTCCACCGCGCAGCCGCTCTC
Organism: Candidatus Zipacnadia bacterium; assembly: GCA_029820295.1. Classification (GTDB taxonomy): domain Bacteria; phylum Armatimonadota; class Zipacnadia; order Zipacnadales; family UBA5352; genus JALGVA01. Next base: position 10,656 of record JALGVA010000126.1, on the reverse strand, counting down.
GGCTGAGGCGAAGATGGCGTCGATCACGCGCAGCACCGCCACCGCATCCTCGCCGGGGATCGAGGGGGCGCGCCCCTCGCGGATGGCGCTTACGAACTCCGTGATCTCGGCGCCCCATGAACGCACGTACTTGAAGCCGGCCAGGCGGGCGCTGGCGTCGGCCGGGAAGGCCGGATGGTGGGCGGTGGGCGGCACCTCGATGCGCGTAGGCAGGCGGTACTCGGGCAGCGCCTGGCTCTCGACGTAGACCTGGGGGCTCTCCCACACCGCGCGCAGGCGGCCGGCCGAGCCGATGACATCGCACCAGCCGTAGCGCCCGCCCATGCGCTGCGAGGTGATGAGCTGGGCGACGAAGCCGTCGGCGAAGCGGATGGTGGCCGAGACGTCCAGCTCGACGTCGGCGTCCTCCGCCCAGGTGACCTCGGCGAAGACGCGCTCGGCGGGCGAGCCGGCCATCCACAGCACGAAGTCGAGGGCGTGCGAGCCGACGTAGTAGAGCGGCCCGCCGCCTTTCGCGCGCTCGCCCAGCCAGCCGCCCATGCGGCCGATGAGCTGGCCGGCGGTGATGTGCGTGATCTCCCCCACCGCGCCCGCGTCGAGCAGCCGCCGCATCTCCCGGCGCTCGGGCAGGAAGCGCAGCGTGTAGCCGGCCATGAGGCGCACGTCGGCCGCGCGCGCGGCGTCCACCAGCGCCTGGCCGGCGGCGGCGGTGAGCGCCATGGGCTTCTCGACCAGCGCGTGCTTGCCCGCGCGCACCGCGTCCATGGCGGCGGGCTGGAGCTGGTCGTGCGAGGTGGCGACGATGACCGCGTCGATCTCGGCCTCGTCGAGCATCTCGGCGGCGTTGCCGTACCACTCGCGGTAGCCGAGCATGGCGGCGGTGGCCTGGGCGGCCTCGGGCCGCAGGTCGGCGCAGGCGACCAGCTCTACCTGGCCGGTGATCTTCGCGGCCTCCGACAGGTACTGCCCCTGGCCGCCCGAGCCGATCAGGCCGAGGCGGATCGCGTCATCCATGATGGTCCCTCCAGGCACGGCATCGTGTCGTTCGGAGGGGCCGGTCGCCTGACCGGCCCGCCGTTCGGCGGCTACCCCAGCATCCCGGCGATCTCCTGCAGCCAGACACTGAACTCGGCGGCGGCGTCGATGCGGGTGAGCAGCGAGGCGCTGCCCCCCACCTCCCAGCTCCCGTCCGGGCGCTGGGTCTCGAGCAGTCGCTCTCCGAAGCTGAGGGCGGCGGCGCGCGCACGCTCATCGCCGGTGATAAGGAAGTAGACGCAGGCCGCGAGGCTCGACTTGCCGCTGCCCGTGTGCACGAAGCGATCGTCGGCGCACTGCAGGTGCAGCTCGAAGAACCGCTCGGCACGCTCGAGCCAGACGGGATCGCCGGTGGCCATGTGCAGGCGGCTCATCAGCAGCCAGGGCAGGCCGATCTCCCAGTAGGGCTGTTGCGGCGCACTCATGTCGATGAACATCGCGCCGGGATCTACGCCGGGCGTGGCGAGCCGGCCGTCGAGCGTGGTGCGGTAGTAGTAGTGGCCCTCGTCGGGCTGGTCGAGCAGCGTGAGGCACCACTGCGCGGCGAGCTGCGCTACGTCCACGCGCCCGAAGTAGAGGGCGCTCACGCCGGCCCAGGCGGTGGGCAGGCAGCGCAGCCACCGGTCGCCGGCGAAGTGCGGGAAGCCGCCGCACTCGGTCTGCTGCCGCACCAGCCAGTTCATCAGGTGGTGCGAGACGTCGAAGCGGCCGAGGCGGTGGGTACCCTGGAACATCCACGAGAGCTTGTAGACGTCGCCGCGGTAGTCGGCGAGGACAGCCAGGTCGCGAGCGATCCAGTTGATGAGGCGGTTGGCCTCGGGCAGGCGGCCGGCCAGGCCCCAGGAGTAGCTCTGCTTGTGGTAGGCGTCGGGGATCTCCGGGTCCCAGACGAACGAGCCGTCGGGCTGCTGGAACTGGAGCTGGAAGTCAACGGCGCGCTGTCCGGCGGCGCGGAAGGCGTCGATGGGGGCGATCATGGGGCCGGGCTACCTCCTATGCGGCTCTCGGGAACGGCCTCCTCACCCCCCTGAGACCGCTGCGCGGTCTCTTCCCCCCTCTCCCTGTCCCGCCGTCCCGGCGGGAAAGCGGGAGAGGGGGTACGGCAGGCAACGACAGATAGCGACAGACAACGGCAGAGCACGGCGGGAACGGCCTCCTCACCCCCCTGAGACCGCTGCGCGGTCTCTTCCCCCCTCTCCCTGTCCCGCCGTCCCGGCGGGAAAGCGGGAGAGGGGGGTACGGCGAGCAACGTCAGACAACGCCAGCGAACAGCAGGCCACGACAGCGACGGCACACGGCGCCGCAAACGGTAACGCCTGGCGCGTGTGAGAGATCGCTGCACGGTCCCGATCCGTCGTCCCGAAGGGCGCGCGACGGGCGCGACGGCCGACGCCAAGGCCCGGCGGGGCCCGTTGCTCCAGCCGGCCATGGCCGGTCCACGTGCCCGCGACGTGAGCCGTTCCTCCCCCCTCTCCCGCTTGACCCGGCGAAGCCGGGTCCAGGGAGAGGGGGGCCGGGGGAGTGAGGAGGTCGTTGCCGCCCGCTAAGGCTCCTCTCCGAGCGCCCTCCGAATGACCTCCAGCGCTCCCTCCAGATCCTCCCGAACCACTTCCTCACGCACCCGGAGCACACGGAGCCCCAGCCTGGCCAGTTGCTCGTCTCGCCATCGGTCATAGCCTTCCCGTCGCTCGTGCGACGACCCATCCACCTCAACCGCAAGTCGAGCCGCCGCGCAGTAGAAGTCGAGCACGAACTCCCCGATCGGCTGCTGTCGCCGGAAGCGCACGCCGAGGGCCTGGCCGCGCAATGCGCTCCACAACAGCTCCTCCCCCGGCGTGGGCGCCCTGCGCTGTTCGCGCGCGAACTCCACCTTGCCCGGAGTACTCGCGCCCCTGACAAGCGGGTCACGCCTGCCACTCATCGCTCACGCCCCTACCCCACGCTCCCCAGCAGCCCCACCATCTCCCGCAGCCAGATGGTGTATTCGGCCGCGTGGTCGATGTAGATCAGCAGCGTGTCGGGCTCGCTGTCCCCGCGCCAGCCGCCCTCGGGATGCTGCGTGGCCAGCAGGAACTCGCCGAAGGCGATGGCGGCGTCGCGCGCGCGGGCGTCCTGGGTGTTCAGGAAGTGGATCGACGCCGCCAGACTGCTCTTGCCGCTGCCCACGTTGCCGAAGTTGTCGGCCGCGCACGAGCGCTGCAGCACGAAGAACTGCTCCGCGTACTGCAGCCAGCGCTGGTAGCCGGTCGCCTGGTAGAGGCGCCCCATGAGCATCCACGGCAGGCCGATCTCCCAGTAGGCCTGGTTCGGCTGGGCGTAGTCGATGAACTGCGCGTTCGGGTCCATCTCCTCGGTGAGCAGGGCGCCGTCGAGGGTGGTCTGGAAGTAGAAGCGGCCGTCGTCGGGCTGGTCGAGCAGGCCGACGCACCACTGCGCGCTCTTCTCGGCCACGTCGAGGCGGCCGAAGTAGAGGGCGGAGACGCCGACCCAGGCGGTGGCCAGCGCACGCAGGCGGTCGTCCGCGGCGAAGTGCGGCAGTCCGCCGCAGGACTTCTGCTGCGCCATCAGCCAGTGCATGACCGGGTGGGAGAGGTCGAAGCGGCCCAGGCGGTGGCAGCCCTGGAAGAACCACGAGTGTTTGTAGACGTCCCCGTTGTAGTCTCGGAGCGAGCCATCATCCTGCAGCGTGTTGGCCTTGACCCAGTTGAGCAGCCGATGCGCCTCGGGCAGGCGGCCGGCGATGCCCCAGGAGTAGGGTTGCTTGTGGTAGGCGTCGCGGATCTCGTCGTCCCAGATGAACGAACCGTCGGGCTGCTGATGCTGAAGCTGGAACCTGACCGCCCTGTCCGCGGCCTCCAGAAATGCCTGCAGCCTGGGGTCCATCGTGCTTCCTCCTCGGACCTGCTGCACGTCCTTCGCTACACGATCGGATACTGTCCGACTTCGATTGCCGTCTGGTACGCGGCGATGACGTTCTCGGGCGGCGTGTTCGGCTGGATATTATGGTCCGCGCAGAACACGAAACCGCCGCCCGGAGCGAGAATGCGCACCCGCTCGGCAACGTGCGTGGCCACCTCCTCGGGTGTGCCGAACTGCAGGAAATCCTGAGTCTGTACCCCACCACCCCAGAACGTCATCCGGTCACCGACGGTCTGCTTGAGCCACGCCGGGTCCATACCCGCGGCGGTGGTCTGCACCGGGTTGAGCGCATCGAGGCCCGCCTCGGCCATGTCGCGGACGATGTTCGCGATGCTGCCGCAGGAATGCTCGAAGCTGAACCAGGTCGTGTTCTCGCGGATCCACCGGTACTGCGGCGCCAGCGCGGGCAGGTAGACCTCGCGGAAGGTCTTCGGCGAGATCAGCTCGCAGCGCTGGCTGCCGAAGTCGAGGCCGGTGATCCAGACCAGGTCCACGTCCTCGCCGACCGCGTCCCAGAGCTTCTGCAGGTTCGACAGCGCGACCTCGGTGGCGATCTGGAAGAGGTCGTGCACGTACACGGGGTCCTCGGCGAGCAGACACAGGAACTCGGTGAGGCGGCCGACGTAGCACATCCCCAGGCCGCCGGAGGTCATCAGCAGCGCCTTGTCGGTGTCGGCGCGCAACTGCCGGGCGCGCTGGGCAAGGGCCTCGAGGCTGGGCTCGTACAGGTGCCAGGAGGCCGACATCTCCCGGATGCGCTCCAGCGGCGGCGGGGTGAAGTCGCGGTCCCACTCGCCGTAGCCGACGGTGTCGAAGTAGAAGCTGCTGCGCGGCATCGACATGGTGGCGCGGCGGTCATCGCCCACGCCGCGGAAGTAGAGCCAGCCGCCCTCGCCGTCGGGCTCCACATCGAGGCTCTCGGGCACCAGCACGGGGATGTCGGGGAAGGGCTCCCAGAGCTTCTCCCCGCCGCCATGCGCGCCGACGCACGCGCCGGGCAGATCGACGCGCAGCACGTCGAGGTGCAGGCGCTCGACCAGGTCCATGTCCACCTCGCCGAGCATCTGCACGACGTCATAGATCCGCACGGGGCGGTCCGCGAGCCCCAGGCGGCGGCGCAACCTGACGAGCGCCTCGCAGTGGATGCCGGTGACGATGCTGGCGCCCAGGTCGATGGGCACACGGTCGGGCTCGCGATGCTCCAGCGCAGCAATCACGCGCTCGCGACTGGTCATGCGCAACTCCTCGGTGCGGATGCAGCCCTCCCCTCCGAGACAGTGCCCAGTTCAGCCGCGGGGAGCGGTTCACCTCCCTCGTGTGCGTGCGAAAGTGCGCGGCCGATGCGGCAGGTGCCGACGCCCTGCGCGGCAAAGTATCTCGCCGATGGAGCCGACGAGTGGAGGGAGTCGCCGATGAAGCCGATGGCTCGACTGGTGCTGATCGCCGCTGCGCTGCTGGCGCTGTGCACGCTGGCGAGCGCGCAGGACGCCGCCGCGCGACGGATGGCGCTACTGCAGGAAGATGTCACGGTCGAGGCGCTCGCGGCGGCACTGGACGATGACGACGTAGTGGTGGCGCGCACTGCGGCGCGCCTGCTGCCCGCGCACGGCGAGGCGGCCATCCCGGCCCTGGGACAGGCGCTGCGCTCCCAGGACATGCTGGTGCGGCGCAACGCCGCCATGAACCTGGGAGCGCTGGGCGGCGCGGGCCTGGAGCTGATCGGGCGGGCGTTGCGCGATGACGACGAGCTGGTGCGGCAGGGCGCGGTGTTTGCGCTCGCCGAGGTACCCCAGACCGCCGAGTCGGCGGCGCTGCTGGAGCAGGCGGGGGCGGACGAGAGCGCGCTGGTGCAGCGCGCAGCGCTGCTGGCCTCGCGGGCGGCGTGGCGCACCGCCGAGGCCATCCGCCTGCCCGCCGAGGGCTGGCGGCTGGCGCCCGACCCCGACGACGTGGGCCGCGACCGGCAGTGGTTCGCGGTGGACTTCGACGACGGCGAGTGGGCGCCCATCGCCATCGAGCAGTTCTGGGGCGACGCCGGGCCGAACTACACCGGCGTGGCGTGGTACCGCGTGACCTTTGAGCTGCCCGCGCGCGACGCGCCACAGAAGGCGCAGCTCGACTTCCAGGCCGTGGACGAGTCGGCGTGGGTATGGATCAACGGGGAGTACGCCGGGGAGCACGACGTCGGGCCGGACGGCTGGCAGATGCCGTTCCGCATCGACGCGACCGGGAAGCTCAACTGGGGCGGGGAGAACCAGCTCACGGTGCGCGTGCTCAACACCGCGATGGCGGGCGGCATCTGGAAGCCGGTCAGTGTGATGGTGCTGGAGCCGGCGGAGTAACGGCGGGGCATGGGACATCGGGCATGGGGGATGGGGAACGGCTGGAGACGGCAACCGGAACGGCAACGGCGGAGTAACGGGAGGGCGCGACGGCGGGCCTATTGTCGTTCCGTGCCATGAACGACTCACGGCAAAGACGAGGGAGACGTGCGTTCTCTGCCTTCATGGAGCTGATCGACGTGCGCGCCTTCATGATTGCGCTGGGCACACTGACCGTCATCTGCAGCCTCGCGTTCGCGCAGGAGGAGGCCGAGCCCGTGCAGCTGGCGGAACCATACAACACCCTGTACACCGGCGAGGACGCCACCGGCGAGCATGTCATCGCCCTGTGGCAGTTCGACCGGCCCGACCCGGCCATGGACATGTCGGGCAACGGGCATGACCTGACGCTCAACGGCGCTGAGTTCGTCGACGGCGGACGCTTCGGCGGCGGCGCGCTGCGCAGCCGGCGCGGCTGGCCGGACGTCGATGAGGCCCACCAGGCGCGGACTCAGGGCGGCCCCGACCTCACGCCCGCGGGCGCGTTCACCGTCGAGATGTGGATCCAGGGCGCCGAGGACCTGCCCGGATACCCCGACTGCTTCCTGCTGGACAACAAATACGTCGATGACCTGGGCATGCAGCTCATCCTCGGCCCCGAGCGCGGCGCGGGCGTGCGCCAACTGCGCATGAACCTGGGGTTCGGCGATCGCTCCGAGACCTGGGCCTCCGAGGTGCTCACCATCGAGCCGGGCGAGTGGCGGCACATCGCCTTCACCTACGACGGCGCGGGCACCGGCCGCTTCATGGTGGACGGCGCGGCCGCGGGCGGCGACACCAAGACCGGCCTGGGGGCGGTCGCCACCGCGCGACATGCGCTGGTCATCGGCGACCGCGTGGGCAGTCTCTACCACGGCTTCCCGGGGCTGATCGACCAGGTGCGCATCTGCAACGGAGTGCTGGAGTTCCGGCCGGCGAGCTTCGAGATGCGCGCCGGGCGGACCGTGTACGTGCGCATGGAACAGGCGGCGCCCATCGAGTTCGTGCTCACCAATCGCCTGCGTGAGAGCCTGACCGGCGCCACCGCGCGTTTCGGGCTGGGCGGAATGCCCGCGCAGACGGTCGAGGTGCCGCCGGTGGCCTCGGGCGAAAGCTTCACCATGCCCTTCGATCTCGACACCAGCCTGCGGCCCGATGACTACACGCTGACCGCCAGCGTGGAGCTGCCGGGCGACCCGCCCTTCGTCTCCAGCGAGCGCTTCACGCTGACCATCGTGCCGCGCGAGGTGCCGGGGCGCATGCCGGTGGTCATGTGGGGCGGCAGCCAGAACGACGAGCAGTTGCGCATGCTTCACGACATCGGCTTCACGCACTTCATCGGCCTGTCGTGCGACTTCGGCGCGATCTGGGAGGCCAACGAGGTGGTACCGCCCGGTGATGCGGAGCGCATTGCGGCGTCGCGGCAGCGGCTCGACGACGCGCTGCGCCGGGGCATGCGCATCGTGGCGGGGCTGTCGCCGGGACGCTGGGCGCGCGGGCAGGAGGATTACCGCCGGATCAATCGCGACGGCGAGCACCTCGAGGATGTGTGCGCGCTGTTCCCGCGCGTGCAGGACTTCTGCTACAACACGGGTGCCTCGATGGCCCGGGCCTACGGCGACCACCCCGGGTTCCAGACCGCGCTGATCCACACCGAGGTGCGCGGGGAATCGCGTCCGTGCTTCCACGATCACGACCGGGCGGCCTTCCGCGAGTTCGCCGGCTACGACATCCCCGAGCAGGTCGGGGACATGCGCGGCGTGCACTACGAGAGCATCGACGAGTTCCCGGCCAACCGCGTCATCCCCGACGACTACCCCCTCTACGTCTACTACCGCTGGCTGTGGCGGGAGGGCGACGGCTGGAACGAGCTGGACACGCGCGTGCACCAGGGCCTGCAGGAGGCCGGGCGGGAGGACTTCTGGACCTTCCACGACCCGGCGGTGCGCGTGGCGCACGTCTACGGCTCGGGCGGCGACGTGGACTACCTGTCGCAGTGGACCTACTCCTACCCCGACCCGATCCGCATCGGGCTGGCGACCGAAGAGCTGCTGCAGATGGCCAGCGGCGCCACCCGCCCCGACCAGCAGGTCATGAAGATGACGCAGATCATCTGGTACCGCTCGCAGACCGCGCCCGAGCCGGGCGAGGAGGTGACCGTGCAGACCGGCACCTTCGCCGACCAGGACGTGCGCCCGCAGGGCACCGGCAGCGTGGACGCCTCCGGGCGCTACGTCGCGCGCTGGGAGCGGGAGATCCCGGACGCGCGCTTCATCACCATCGCGCCCATGCACCTGCGCGAGGCGTTCTGGACCAAGATCGCGCGCCCGATCAAGGGGATCATGTACCACGGGATCGGCTCGCTGCTGCCGGGCGTGTCGGGCGGCTCCTACCAGTACACGCACCCGGACACGCGTTTTGAGTTGCAGCGGCTGTGCGAGAGCGTGGTGGAGCCGCTGGGGCCGACGCTGGTGCAGGTGCCGGCGCGGCAGAGCGACGTAGCGCTGCTGGAGAGCTTCGCGTCGGAGATGTTCGCGCGTAAGGGCACCTACGGCTGGAACGGCGGCTGGACCGGCGAAATGTGGCTCATCTCCCTCTACGCCGGGCTGCAGCCGGAGGTCATCTACGACGAAACCATCGAGCGCGACGGCCTGGACGCCTACAGAGTGCTCGTGATGCCCGACTGCGACGTGCTCACGCAGACGGTGGTGGACGCGGTGCACGCCTTCCAGGCACGGGGCGGGATCGTCATCGGCGACGAGAACCTGTGCCCGGCCATCACTCCCGACATCCTGGTGGAGACGCACTCGCGGCCGTCGGAGGCGGATGTCGCGCGGCGGCAGAACATCGACAGGGCGCTGGCGCTGCGCGCGGAGCTTGACCCCCACTATCAGCGCTACGCCGACTCGTCCACGCCGGACGTGATCCCCTACGTGCGCAGCTACGGCTCGACCGACTACCTGTTCGCGGTCAATGATCTGCGCGAGTACGGCCTCTACGTCGGCCACCATGGGCTGGTGATGGAGAACGGGCTGCCGACCGAAGCCACGCTCACGATCGGCCGCGGCGGGCACGTCTATGACCTGGTGGCGCACCGCGAGGTCGAGGCGGCGGCGGACGGTGGCACGCTGGCGGTGGCGCAGCACTTCGGGCCGTGCGAGGGGCGGCTGCTCATGGTGACCGAGCGCGCCGTGCAGGAGGTGCGCGTCACGGCCCCGGAGCAGGTGGCGCCGGGCGAGAGCGCGCCGATCGTCGCCGAGGTGCTGGGCGACGATGGCGAGCCGATGGACGCCGTCGTGCCGGTGCGGGTGGACGTGCTCGACCCGTACGGTCGCGCGGCGGAGTTCAGCGGGTGGTACGGCGCGAAGGACGGGCGCGTGGAGATCACGGCGGACATCGCCGCCAACGACGTGCCCGGAACCTGGCAGGTACGCGCGCAGGAGCTGGCCTCGGGGCGGACGGCTACGGCCTACATGCGCGTGGGCGAGTAGCGCCGCAACATCCGCATCGACATGAGCACGGGGCCGGCCATGATGGCCGGCCCCGCTCGTGTTCTCTGGGGGGTATCGGGATCAGTCCTTGCGTCGGCGGCGCAGGACCAGCGCGCCGAGGCCGGTGGCCAGCAGAGCGAGGGTGCCGGGCTCGGGTGTCCCGTACTTGACGTCATCAAAGTAGGCGTCGGCGGTCACGCCGGAGCCGGTGGCGACTACGCCCACGCCGCCGTAGCCGGTGTTGTAGTAGGTGGTGATGCCGGCCTCGCTGCCGGGGTTGTTGCTGTCGAGCTGCCAGTCGCTCGGCTCGGTCTGTCCATCGGCCCAGATGCGCGCACGCAGTCGCGTGTTGCCGTCGCTGCCGGTCGCGATGAACCGCACCCGTACGTCGGTGTAGGAGCTGGCGATGACGGCGGCGTCGGTGACGGCCGTGTAGCCGCTGTCATTGAGCTGGTAGAGCTGCGCGGCGAGCGCGTCGGAGGCGAGGTGCATGACCGCCACGGCATAGCCGGTGCCGAACGCCACCGTGGGCGGGGAGTAGCGCAGCATATGCAGCGCTGCCCAGTCATCGCTCTGGAGGGGCGAGGTGTCCAGCCAGCCCTCAATTCCCTGATCGGCCTCGAGCACCGAGACATAGGCCGCGGCCCAGCCGGCGCCGGCCAGCTCAACATAGGGGGCGGTGTGCCGGAAGGCGTAGTCGCCCTCCCAGCTCGTCACCGAGCGGCTGGAACCGGGGCTGCCGAAGGGCGTCCAGGTGGGGTTGGCGGTGAAGTTGCCGTCCTCGAAGTCATCCTGCCAGACGACGCGCTGCCATGAGTCCGCGTGGCTGGAGACTGCAGATACGACGAGGA
>JALGVA010000285.1 GCA_029820295.1 Candidatus Zipacnadia bacterium | reverse complement strand
TGGCCGTGACCATCGCCGGAGACGCGATCATTGTCGGCGAGGAGCGCCATGCGATCGCCCCCGAGGGCTGGCGCGCCGGCGAGGCGCTGACCTTGACCGTCGAACGCCTCGACGGCCGGGCGACGCTCACCATCGGCGAGACGCTGCAGGTGGCGCTGCCGGTCGCCGAGTTCACGCGCGTGTGGCTGGGCACAACCGCGCCGGGCATGCGAGTGCATGTTATCACCGCGGAGGGATACGAGATGCTGCCCGCGCACCGCCATCGTCCGGCTCACACACTCGCCCTTCAACGACAAGCACGCCTACTACGACATCTCGCCGTGGAGCCCTGACGGCTCGCTCATCGCCTTCAGCTCGGCGCTGCCGGGTGAGCGCGCGGCCGGTCTTAACATCATGGACGCCGATGGCACCAACATCCGCAAGCTCGCCGACGCCGACGGCTTTGGCATGCACACCGGCGTCTTCAACGCTTGGGCGCCCGATGGCGAGAGCGTCTACTTCAACACGGCCTGGACGGATGAGACGGGTGAGCGCCACCGCGGCGTGTCGCGCGTCTGGCTCGACGATGGCCGCATCGAGCGCTACGAGGGAGTGGGCATGCGCCAGGTCTCGTGGGCCAACGGGCGGCTGCTGTGGATGGAGAACGGGCGCGGCGAGGACGCGCCCGAGCGCGGCCTCTACTCCGCCGCGCTCGATGGCAGCGACGTGCGCCTGCTGTGCCGCACCGCGGACATCGAGGCGCTCTCGCCCACGCGCGAGATGCATGGCCAGTGCGCCAGCATCGGCCTGACCAACTGCAAGTGGTCGCCCGACGGCAGCAAGGTCATGGTGGTGCTGGTCGGCTACGACGCCAACGGCTCGCAGCTCGTCAAGGAGATCTACATCGCCAACGCCGACGGCAGCGACCTGCACTTCGTGATGACCTTCGCGCACCATCACATCTGGCACCCCAACTCGCAGCAGGTCATCGGCAACTGCGCCGACGGCCTGTACATCGTCAACGCCGACGGGACCGGCCGGCGCAAGCTCACCGACCTCGCGCAGGGCCACCCGTCGTTCAGTCCCGACGGCTCGATGATCGTCACCGACTGCTACGGCGGCGAGTACGCCGACATGCTGGTGCTCATCGACCCGGAGAGCGGCGAGATCACGCCGCTGTGCTCCGTGCCGACCGTCCACGGACGTTCGCACGAGACCGGCACGCACCCGCATCCGTGCTGGGCCCCCGACGGCCGCTCGATCCTCTACGACTCCGATCAGGAGGGCCACTGCCAGCTATACCAGGTGTTCGTCCCGGAGTAGTCGCGAGAAGGGGGAACTGTGGGCGTGATGCGAGTCGACCTGTCACCAACGGGCGGGCACCGCGTCAACCGCCAGCGCGCGGCGTGGCTGGTGCTGCTGCTGGCGGCGGCGTGTCTGCTGCTTGGTGCAGGTGCGCTGGAGTGGGCGAACCGGGCGCGCGTGCAGGAGCAACTCCGGATGCCGCTCTCCATGGTCGACCGAGCCGAGGCCCGTGACCTCGCCACGGCGCTATCCGCTAACGACCTCGACCCGTGGCATGGTGCGGAGCGCCTCGAAGCTGTAGCCGAAAGGCACCCGCACTCGCCGCTGGCAGCGTACGCCTTCTGGGAGGCCTACATCGCGGCATTCGAGGACGAGGACCGGCTCCGCCTTGCGCTGAAGGCAGCGGAGACCGCGACGCCCGACAACCCGCGATACGCGATCTACGTCGACACGGCCTCCTGGGCTTTGCGCCGGGCCGGTCGTCAGGAGGAGGCGATCGCTCTCGTTGAGGGGGCGTTGACCAGGGCCCCCCTGGAGCACCGAAGCCGACTCGAGTCGGCGCTGGAACGCGCGAAGAGGGGGGAGACTGATGGTGACTGACTGGCTGCACAACCCGCGCGCGCTGATGCTCGTGCCGCTGCTGGCGGCGACCCTCTGCGCTTTGGTGCTGTGCGCCACACGCCGCCGCATGCCTCCCGAACAGCCGCCCTGGCGGCTGGTTCGGGCGCTGATCATCGTTGGGTTCTGGATCGCGGGCGTGGGCGTGCGCTATGCGCTGCTCGGCAAGTGGGCATTCCTGCTGCTGATGCCGCCGATAGGGCTCGGCGCCGAGGCATGGCTGTCGCTCGCGGCCGGTCTCGTGGGCACTGCGGTCTTCTTCGGCTGGTTGATCCCGTGGGGCATCGAGGGCCGTTCCCTGCGCGAGATGGGCTGGCGGCGGCATCACGCCGTGCGCTACTTCCTGGTGGCCGGCATAGTGACGTTGATCGTCGCATCGCTTAATCCGATGCGCGGGCTCCCGGAAGAACTCAGGGAGACCCTCGGCATCCAGGACGTCCGTGCGGGGGCGATCCTCGGTATGCCTATCGCCCTCATGTGGGTGCTGCTGATAGGTTTCGTCTTCAGTGGCTGGAGTGAGGAGAACTTCTTCCGCGGGCACCTGCTGCCCGCATTTCGCGAGATGGGCCTCAGCGGCCGGCAGGCCAACATGGCGCAGGCCGGCGTCTTCACGCTGGTGCACATCCCGGGGCTGATGGCGTCGGTGTCCGGCACGCGCCCGGAGTTCGATCCGGGAGGCGTGATGGCCGCAACCGCAGCGCCGATCCTCGCGTGGTGGCTGATGGGGCTCTTCTTCGGCTGGCTGCGCATGCGCTTCGGCAGCATCGTACCGGGCTTCACGGTGCATGGGACGTGGAATGCGGTCTACTTCGCGCGCATGTTCGCCGGGATGTTCGTCGTCATGAAGTGGCTGTCGTAGGAGAACACGCTCAATGGTGAACGGCGGCAGGCAGGATAGCTGCCTCATGAGATCGAGGCCCGGTCCTGTGGCGCAGGCACCCTTGCCTGCGGTCGTTGTCCCCCCGCTTGCCATCGCGCACCGAACCGCGTACACTGCCGATGTCATGGATCTCTTTTACGACCTCTCGCTCGATCAGCTCACCGAGTGGCTCGCCGAGCGCGGCCAGCCCGCCTACCGCGCCGCCCAGGTCTTCGAGTGGGCCTACCGCCACGACGCGCGCAGCTTCGGCCAGATGACCAACCTGCCG
>JALGVA010000284.1 GCA_029820295.1 Candidatus Zipacnadia bacterium | reverse complement strand
TCGCCCGCAGGGCGCAGCTTGCAGATCTGCGGCGTCTGTTGGCTGATGCGGTCGAGCCACTCCAGCTCCATCTCCACGCCCGCCTCGTGGGCGATGGCGGGGATGTGCAGGCAGGAGTTGGTGGAGCCACCCAGGGCCATGTCGATGCGGATGCCGTTGCGCACCGCCGCCTCCGTGATGATGCGCCGGGCGGTCAGGTCCTCGGCGACCATGCGGCAGATGGCCTCGCCCGAGTCGTAGGCCAGCCTCATGCGCTCGGCCGTGCCGGCCAGCGCCGAGCCCGCACCGGGCAGCGACATGCCCATGGCCTCAGTCACGCACTGCATGGTGTTGGCGGTGTAGAGGCCCTGGCAGGAGCCCTCGCCGGGGCAGGCGTTGATCTCGAGCCGCGCCAACTCCTCATCGTCGATCTCGCCGGCGCGATGGCGCCCCACGGCCTCGAAGGTGTCGCGCACCAGCGACAGGCGCGTGCCGCGCAGGTTGCCCGAGTGCATCGGCCCGGCGGTGACCATGATGGCCGGGATGTCCAGCCGCCCGGCGGCCATGAGCATGCCGGGGGTGATCTTGTCGCAGTCGGTCAGCAATACCAGGCCGTCCATGGCGTGGGCCTCGGCCATCGACTCGACCACGTCGGCGATCAGCTCGCGCGAGGGCAGCGAGTAGAACATGCCCGCGTGGCCCATGGCGATGCCGTCGCAGATGGCGGGGACGCCGAAGTTGAAGGGCACGCCGCCGCCGGCGCAGATGCCGTGCTCGACCGCGCGCGCGAGCCGCTGCAGGCCGATGTGGCCGGGCACGATGTCGGTGTAGGCGTTGGCGATGCCGATGAACGGCTTGTCGAGCTGCTTGCGGGTGATGCCGCACGCGTGCAGCAGCGCCCTGGCCGCCGCCCGCTCTACGCCTTGAGTGACTCGATCGCTGCGCATGACTCGAACCTCCGTTAGCCTGTCGTCTCGAACCGCGCCCGATTGCGCTCCTGGCTGTCTCCGTGTCGCGCTGATACGCAAAAGCCTCTCGTCCTCGAAGGGACGAGAGGCTGCATTCTCCCGTGGTACCACCCGGATTCCGGGGCCTGAGGCGCCCGGCACTCGTGGACGGGGTAACGACCGTCACTCGGCGGCGCCTACCGCCGGCTCTCAGCACATCGCCGGCTCTCTGTGGATCGCGCGGCCCGCCTACTCCTCCCCGTCGGAGCCTGTGCTCTTCCGGCAGGTTTGCGCCAGTATAGTCCTTCGGGCCGCCCTGCGTCAAGGGCGACAGGTCGCGTCGGGTAATGTTCTCGCACCGCATGCCGAAAGTACCGGCAGCGCATGACGAGCGTTCGCGCGCGCGGGCGGACAGAATCGCTGTGATGGCCGGAGACACGGTGGGCTCGGCACACCGCACCCGGCCCACGGGGATGGTGGCGACGGTGATCCGCAACGACCAGGCAATCTGGCGACTCATGGCGGACAACGCGGGCTGGCTGGTGATCGGCCTCGCCTGTCTCGGACTGGCGGCGTCGGTGCTGGTGCACTGACCGCCGCGTTGGGTGCGTCCTCAGATTGTCGGCGGCGGGCGGAGGCGCCCGCCGTCCAACAGTGGTGGACCGAGGGTACCCCCGCGGTCCCGGCACGGTGGCTCCCCCGACAACAGCAACCGGCAGCCTGCCCCTCTGCGCTACCGGCTCGCCGGCCGCCGCGTTGCCACGCTTTACACGCGCCCGGCGGCTTGGTATAATGCCACCCACAGTCTGCGTGGGCGCTTAGTTCAGGGGGAGAACGCCACCTTGACACGGTGGAGGTCGCAGGTTCAAATCCTGCAGCGCCCACCATACCAGACATCCTGTGGGTAGGGCCTGCAGGCGTTCGTGCAGCACCCAGCATACACCTAATCGGCCGCACTGTCGCGAAGTGGCCCTGGTATGGCCGCTGATATCCATGAACTCCTGCCGCCCGCATCTCTTCATGGATGCGGGCTCTTCGCTAACCGCTGGCTGCCCGCCGGCCGTTGTCGTTGCTCGTAGCTCGTAGCTCGTAGCCGAAAGGAGAGCCGTCCCATGAGCGATCAGATCACGCTCACACTGCCCGATGGCGCCGCCCTCGAGGTGCCGCGCGGTACTACGGCTCTCGAAGCGGCCGAGCAGATCGGCCCGCGCCTGGCCAAGGCCGCCGTGGCTGCGCAGATCGACGGTCAGGTCGTTGACCTCACGCGGCCCATCGACGCGGACGCGGACTTCGCCGTGCTGACCTTCGACTCGGAGGAGGGCAAGCACGTCTACTGGCACTCGGCCTCGCACATCATGGCCGACGCGGTCACGCAGCTCTTCCCGGACGCCAGGCCTACCATCGGCCCGGCTATCGATGACGGCTTCTACTATGACTTCGATGTGCCCGAGCCCTTCACCGAGGACGACCTGCGCGCCATCGAGGCGAAGATGCAGGAGATCATCGACGCCGACATGCCCTTCGTGCGGCGCGAGATCCCCAAGGCCGAGGCCCTCGACCTGTTCGAGCAGCGCCAGAACTCCTACAAGCTCGAGCTGATCGAGGAGATCCCCGAGGACGTCGTGAGCCTCTATGAGCACGACGGCTTTGTGGACCTGTGCACCGGGCCGCACGTGCCCTCGACCGGGCGCATCGCCAACGTGAAGCTGCTGTCGGTGGCGGGCGCCTACTGGCGCGGCTCCGAGGCCAACAAGATGCTGTCGCGCATCTACGGCACCGCCTACCCGAGGAAGGAGCAGCTCGAGGAGCACCTGCACCGGATGGCCGAGGCCGAGCGACGCGACCACCGGCGGCTGGGACGCGAGCTGGACCTGTTCAGCTTCCACGAGGAGGCGGGCGCGGGCCTGGTGCACTACCACCCGCGTGGGGCGATGCTCCGTGAGCTGATCACGTCATTCGTCACCCGCGAGCACCTGCGCAGGGGCTACGAGCTGGTCGGCACGCCGCACCTCGTCAAAGCCGGGATGTGGGAGACCTCCGGCCATGCCCAGCAGCAGTACCCCATGTACTACACCGAGATCGACGGGCAGTCTTACGGCATCAAGCCCATGAACTGCCCGGGGCACATCATGATCTACAAGACGCACACGCGCTCCTACCGCGACCTGCCCATCCGCTACTTCGAGCTGGGCACGGTCTACCGGCACGAGAAGTCGGGGGTGCTGCACGGGCTGCTGCGCGTGCGCGGCTTCACGCAGGACGACGCGCACATCTTCTGCACCATGGAGCAGCTCACCGACGAGATCACCGGCGTGATCCGCTTCGCCGACGACATGCTGCGCGTCTTCGGCTTCGACGAGTACGAGGTTTTCCTGAGCACGCGGCCGGAGAAGTCGATGGGCTCCGACGCGGTCTGGAAGCAGGCCACGGCGGCGCTCATCGCCGCCATGGAGGCCAACGACATCACCTGGGAGGTCGATGAGGGCGGCGGAGCCTTCTACGGCCCCAAGATCGACATCAAGATCAAGGACGCGCTGGGGCGCCTCTGGCAGGGCCCCACGATCCAGTGCGACTTCAACCTGCCCGAACGCTTCGACCTGACCTACGTCGGCCCCGACGGCCGGGAGCATCGCCCGGCGATGGTGCATCGCGTGGTGCTGGCCGGGATTGAGCGCTTCATGGGGGTGCTGATCGAGCACTGGGCGGGCGAGTTCCCCATGTGGTTCGCGCCGGTCCAGGTGAAGCTGCTGCCCATCAACGACCGCAACGTCGAGTACGCGGAGACGGTGGCGTGCTCGCTGCGCGCCCGGGACATGCGCGTCGAGGTGGACACCGAGAGCGGCACGCTGGGCAACAAGATCCGCCAGGCGGAGCTGGAGAAGGTCCCCTACATCCTGGTGGTGGGCGATCGCGAGCAGGAGGCGGGCCAGGTGGCCGTGCGCAAGCGCGGCGAGGGCGATCTTGGCCCGACCGGGGTCGCGGAGTTCATCGAGTCGGTGCGCGAGGAGATG
>JALGVA010000018.1 GCA_029820295.1 Candidatus Zipacnadia bacterium | reverse complement strand
CTGCGTAGTCTCTTGGGGAGTTTGCTGCGCAAACGTCGCGCCTGTTCATGAACAACACGATACCACGGGAGCAGCGCCCCCTGCCGAGGAGTCGATCGACATGCCCGCAAGCATCCTCGAAGGCAAACCGCTGGCCGACCGCATCCGCGCGGAACTCGCGGCGGAGGTCGCGCAGATGTCCGCACCGCCGCGCCTGGTGGCGCTCATGGCCGGCGAGGACGCCGCCGCGCGCGCCTACGCGAAGATGCAGGCGAAGGCCTGCCGGGGCGTCGGCATCGACTACGAGCTGCGCGAGCTGGACCCGGCGCTGAGTCAGGATGAGCTGCTGGCGGAGATCGCCGCCGCGAACGAGGACCCCGCGGTCAACGGCATCATCCTGCAGCTCCCGCTCCCCGAGGGCCTCGACGAGGCGGCGGCCCAGCGCGCGCTCGACCCGGCGAAGGACGTGGATGGCGTGCATCCGGTGAACCTCGGGCTGGTGGCCGAGGGTGAGCCGCTGCTGGCGCCGTGCACCGCGCAGGCGGTGGTGGCGCTGATCGAGGAATCGGGGGCGCAGCTTCGCGGCGCCGAGGTCGTGGTGGTGGGCCGATCGGTGATCGTGGGCAAGCCCGCGGCGCTGATGCTGCTCGACCGCGGTGCGACGGTCACCGTCTGCCGCTCGACCACGCGCGACCTGGCCTTCCACACGTCGCGCGCGGAGGTGCTGGTGGTCGCCATCGGCCGCGCGAAGATGATCCGCGGCGATCAGATCAGGCCCGGAGCGGTGGTCATCGACGTGGGCATGAACTGGATGGACGGCGGCTACGTGGGCGACGTGGCCTTCGACGAGGTAGTGCAGGTCGCGGGCGCGATCACGCCCGTGCCCGGCGGCGTCGGCCCGGTCACGGTCACCATGCTCCTGCGCAACACCGTCGAGGCGGCGAAGCGGCAGCGGGCCTGAGGCGCGCTCAGATCTCCACGTTCGCCTCCGCCTCCGCGAGCAGCTCGTTGACGCGCACGGGCTGTCCGGTGCGGTCGCACTCGATGGCGGCGAAGACCATGCCCACCGACTTGATGTTGTCCGCGATGGCGGTCTGGCCGGGCACGCCGGTCGCGAGGTAGTCGAGGAACTCGCCCACGATCGCCGCGCCGGGCTCGGGCAGATCGGTCGGTTGCTCGACGATCTCGTCCTCGCCATCGATGCGCACGATGCGCACCACGTTGTCGGCGTCGATGACCACCGCGCCCTCCTCGCACTCGGCGCGGTAGTACTCCTTGTGCCACGGGTTCTGCGGCCCCTCGGCGGTGCAGCTTCCCTCGTAGAACGCGAACGTCTCGCCGGTCATGCGCATGACGTAGAGGCCGTTGCTGTCGCCCTTGAAGTCGGCCCAGGCGGGGATCCAGCCGTAGCCGAAGATCTCCTCGCAGTCGGCGCCGGTGAGGTTGCGGATCATGTCGAAGTGGTGCACCGAGCCCTCGATGAGCAGCGCGTAGTCCATCTCGTGGCGGAAGCGCCGGCCCCAGGACTTGGGCGGGTTGTAGTCGGCGGCGAAGCGCCCGATGAGGTAGTTCAGCCGCCCGAGGCGCTGCTGGCGCAGCACCTCGCGGAAGGCCAGCATGAAGGGCGAGTAGCGGTAGTTCTGCACGACCACCATGGGCAGCCCGGCGGCCTCCACCATGCGCTTGATGCGCACCGAGGCCTCGAGCGTGTCGGCAATCGGCTTCTCGCTGAGGATGGCCATGCCGTGCTCGCAGGCGGCGCGGACGGCCTCCTCGTGCACCCACGGCGGCGAGGAGATCAGGCAGAAGTCGGCCTCGATGGTGTCGCAGGCCTCGGTCACATCGCCGAAGAGGGCCGACTCGGCCAGCCCGTGGGTCTCGGCGCCCTGCGCGAGTGGCTCGGGGGCGACGTCCACGAGTCCGACCACCTGCACCTGGTCCTTCATGGCGCCGAGCACGTGGTTGGTCCAGTATGAGCCTCGGCCTCCGCAGCCCACGACGATGCAGCGCTTCACGTCGATCACTCCCCGGTGTCCGGTTGGGTGGCGGCCACGTCCGGCCGCGACGGCGATGGGTTCGGCGCGCGCGGCGGCAATCCCTGCGCGGCACGCCGCCGCCGTTGACCTGACGCGCCGCGAGGGCGTACAATGCCCGGCGCAGGCGTGTGTTCGTGTAAGAGAGGAACCTGCCGATGGCCGATACACCGGATGGCGGCGAAAGCCTTGATATCGTGCTGGACGTGGACCTGAGCAAGCGCACCAGCGAGCTGGCCGACGAGAACCTGGCGCTGCTGGACGCACACGGCGTCACGGCGATCGACGTGCTGGGCTCGGTGGGCTCGGGGAAGACCACGCTCATCATGGGGATGGTGGCGGCACTCAAGCAGCGCCGGCGTATCGCGGTGATCGCCGGCGACATCACCACGCGCATCGACGCCGGGCGCATTGAGGCGGAGGGGGTGCCGGTGCTGCAGATCCAGACCGGCGGCGCCTGCCACCTGGACGCCAACCTGGTACGCACCGCGCTGGGGCGCCTCGACCTCGACAGCATCGACCTGCTGATCATTGAGAACGTGGGCAACCTCATCTGCCCGGCCGGCTTCCCCATCGGCGCGCATCAACGCCTGGTGGTACTGTCGGTGACCGAGGGCCCGTACATGGCCATCAAGCACCCGGTGATGGTGCGCCAGGCGGACGTCGCGGTCATCAACAAGATTGACCTCGCCGAGGCTATGGAGGTTAGCGTCGAGCAGCTCGCGGCGGACGTGCGCTCGGTCAACCCCGAGATCGAGGTGGTCGCCACCTGCGCGCGCGCGGGACAGGGCATCGACGACGTAATCGCCGCGCTGGGGCTGTGAGCGCACATGCATGACGTGACCGCGGCGCAGCAGATCGCCCGGCAGGTGCTGGTCACCGCGCAGGAGCAGGGCGCGGGGCGAGTCGAGCGCATCAGCCTGGCGCTGGGCGCGATGACCATGCTCGACCCCGAGTCGCTCGAGTTCTGGCTCGAGCAGATCCTGCGCGGCACCATCGCCGAGGGAGCGCAGGTGCGGATCGAGGTGCTGCCGCTGAGGGTGCGCTGCAACGCCTGCGGGTTCGAGGGCGAGGCGCCGGTGCCCGATGACCCGATCTACCACCTCATGCCCTTCGTGCCCGCCTGCCCCGAGTGCGGCGCGCAGGGACTGGAGGTGCTCGGTGGCGGCGAGTGCATCGTCGAGAGCATCCGCGTGCAGCGCGCAGAGGTGGGGTCGGCCGATGGCTAGCGAGAGCCCGCGCGAGCAGCTCCGGCGGCTGGGCATCCGGGCGCGCAAGGGCCTGGGCCAGCACTTCCTGGTCAACGAGGGCGCAGCCGACGCGATCGTGGCGGCGGCGCTGGAGCCCGAGCCGGAGGCGCTGTTGGAGATCGGGCCGGGCTTGGGCGTGCTGACCGGGCGGCTGGCGGCGTCGGGGCTGCCGCTGGTGGCGATTGAGAAGGACGAGGGCGTGGCCCCGGAGCTGGCGCACATCGCCCGCGACCACCCGAATCTGCAGGTGCGCTATGAGGATGTCCTGGCGGCGGACCTGGCGGAGCTGGCCGCCCGCGGGCGCACGGTAGCGGTGGGCAACATCCCGTACCAGATCACCTCGCCGCTGCTGGAAAAGCTGCTGGCCTGCGAGCCACCGTTCGCGGCCATCGTGCTCATGGTCCAGCGCGAGGTCGGGCGGCGGCTGGCGGCGGAGCCGGGCACGCGCGAGTATGGAGCGCTGACGCTGCTGGCGCAGTTCTACGCCGGGGGACCGGAGATCATCGCCGAGCTGTCGCCGGGCTCGTTCCACCCGCCGCCCAGGGTGCACTCGGCGGTGCTGCGATTCACGCCGCGCACGCCGCCGATCGAGGACGCGGAGCGGCGCGAGTGGTTCTTCGCGGTCGTGCGCGCCGCCTTCGGGCAGCGGCGCAAGCAGCTCGTCAACGCGCTGGGGGGCGCGCCGGGTCTGGCGCTGGACAAGCCGCAGGCGCAGGCGGCGCTGACGAGCGTGCGCATCGCGCCGGAGCGCCGCGGCGAGACGCTGTCGCTGGAGGAATTCGTGGCGCTCACGGAGGCCGTCGAGGAGCATCTGTCCTGAGATGAGCGCAGTCGAGGTGCGCGCCTGCGCGAAGATCAATCTGTGCCTCGAAGTGATCGGCCGCAGGCCGGATGGCTACCACGAGCTGATGACGGTCTTCCAGGTGGTCTCCCTGCACGACGACCTGCGCGTCGAGATCCGCGAGGAGCGCGGCATCAGGATCGACGTGCAGGGCGCCGATGTCCCGCCCGGTCGCGACAACCTCGCCTGGCGGGCGGCGCGGGCTTACCGGCGGATGCGCGGCTGGCCGGAGGGCGCGAGCATCCGCCTGAGCAAGCGCATTCCGGTCGGCGCGGGGCTGGGCGGAGGGTCTGCGGATGCGGCGGCGGTGCTGAAGGCCCTCTACGAGGTCGACCCGGACGAGCGGAGCCAACCAGACTTCCACCGTCTGGCCGCCGGCCTGGGCGCGGATGTGCCCTTCTGCATGATGGGCGGCACCGCCATCGGCTACGGGCGCGGGGACGAGCTGATCTACCTGCCCGACCTGCCGCACTGCTGGATCGCGCTGGTCAAGCCCGAGCTGTCGGTCTCGACCGCCGAGGCGTACGACATGCTCGAGCGTTCCGACTTCACCGACGGCGACCGCGCCGACAGTATGGCTGACGTGATCGAGCGAGAGGGCGACATCGAGGAGATCGCCCGGTACGTGCACAACGCCTTCGCCCGCCCGTTGACCGAGCGCTGGCCGATCTTCGGCGAGCTGAAGGCGCGGCTGCGTGACGCGGGCGCGCTGGCTGCGGAGATCACCGGCTCCGGATCGGCGGTCTTCGGCATCTTCGCTACGGAGAGCGAGGCCGAGGCGGTCGTGGCCGAGTTGTCCGCCGACGGCCTGTGGGCGTGCGTCGTCGAGCCTGTGGACGCGTGGGATGATCCCGTCACCATAGTGGAGTGACTGCCATGGCCGAGCAGGCGCCGGTAGCAGCCGCGGTTCTGGCCGGAGGCGCGGCGACCGACAGGGTCGCGGTAGCCGGAGGGGCGCCGTGCAAGCCGCTGGTGGAGGTCGAAGGCAAGCCCTTTGTCGCCTGGGTGACCGAGGCGCTCATGGCCGCGAGCAGCGCAGGCCCGATCGTGGTCGTGGAGGGGCCGACCGCGCCCATCAGCGCGTGCGGGGTGCCGCTCGCGGTACCTATCGTCACCGCCGCCGGACCAGCGTTCATCGACACCATGACGGCCGCCGCGCACGCACACCCCGACGCCGACCGCCTGCTGCTGGCGACCGGCGACCTCGCCATGCTCACGCCCCAGGCCGTGGACGGCTTCGTGGCCTCTTGCCAAGACCCGGCGGCTGAGGTATCATATCCGTTAGTACGTCTCGAGGAGTTCGACCGCGCCTTCCCCGGTCGCGCGAAGTCTCCGGTGCGACTGCGGGAGGGCCGTTTCATCGGCGCCAACCTCGTCATGGTCTCGCGCCGATTCATCCTCGAGGAAGGCCCGGTCATCGCCCGTACCTTCGCTGAGCGCAAGAGCAAGGCGGGCATGGCCATGATCTTCGGCTTCGGCTTCGTGCTGCGGCTGGCGCTGGGGCTGTTGGCGGTGGCCGACCTTGAGCGCCGTGCCTCGGAGATGCTGGGCACAGTCGTACGCGCCGTGCCCGTGCCATGGCCGGAGATCGCGTTTGATGCCGATGATCCCGACGACCTCGAGCTGGTGCGCACGTACCGGCGCCGCAGGCTGGAGGAAGCTTGAGCCGACGGTCACACGCTGGGGCGTCGCCAAGCGGTAAGGCGCGGGACTTTGGATCCCGTATTCGCAGGTTCGAATCCTGCCGCCCCAGCCAGCTACGTCCATGCACACTGTCGAGACGATCCGCCCCCGCGCATCGCGGGCGGACAGGAGGATGCGAAGATGGAGCTTGTTCCGATGAAGGTTGACACCAGGGAGCAGACCGGGAAGGGCCCCGCGCGACGCATGCGCCTCGAGGGCCTCATTCCCGGAGTCGTCTACGGGCTGGGGCGGAAGACGGTGCCCCTGTCCATCCCGCAGCGCACCTTCGAGCGCCTCTACCTGGGCTTGGAGGGCGCAAATGTGCTCATCGACCTCGAGGTGCCGGGCGAGAAGCGCGAGGAGTCGGTCGCGGCGATTATCAAGGAGGTCCAGCGCGACCCGGTGACCCGCGCGCTGCTCAGCGTAGACCTGCAGTGGGTGTCGCTGCGCGAGGCGATCGAGGTCGAGGTGCCGATCGAGGTCACCGGCGACGCCCCGGGCGTGGAGGACGACGGCGGCGTGGTGCAGCAGCAGCTTCACACCGTCACCGTGAGCTGCCTGCCGACGCAGATTCCCGAGCACATAGTCGCGACGATCGACGGCATGCACATCGGCGACGCGCTGTTCGTCAGCGACCTGCCACAGATTGAGGGCGTGACCTACGTACCCGAGGCCGACGAGGTCGTGCTGACCATCGCCCCGCCCATCAGCGAAGAGGACTTGGAGACGCGCGTCGACGAGGAGATGCTCGAGTCGCTGGTTGATCTCGAGGTGGGCGAGGCCGAGGAGCTGGTCCCCGAGGAGGAGGCGGAGGAAGAAGAGGAGGCCGCTCCGCCCACCGAGGGCACGCAGGTCAACGTGCAGGAAATCGACGAGAGCGAACTCACCGAGGGCCCGGCCTAGCCGGCCCCTGGAGCGCGATCCATGCGGGCGATCATCGGCCTCGGCAACCCCGGGGCCGAATACGAAGAGACCCGGCACAACGTGGGCTTCGCCGTGATCGAGGCCCTGGCGCGCGCCCACGGCGTACGCCTGCGCAGGCCGCGGGCGGCGGCGCTCGCCGGCACCGGCGCCATCGACGGCGTGCCGGTGGTGCTGGCCATGCCGCTGACCATGATGAACGCCAGCGGCGTGGCGGTGGCGCGCCTGTGCCACCTCCACGACCTGGCGCCCGAGGACCTGATCGTGATCATCGACGACATCAACCTCGACCTCGGGCAACTGCGCCTGCGCCGCGGCGGCTCAGAAGGCGGGCATCGGGGGCTGCGGTCGATCACTGAGCGCCTGGGCACGCGGGACTACCCCCGCCTGCGTATCGGCGTGGGCGCGCCTCCCGGGGGCATGAGCGCCCGCGACTGGGTGCTGTCGCCCTTCTCCGCCGATGAACGCGAGACCGCCGAGGAGGCCGTCGCCCGCGCGCGCGCGTGCGTTGAGGTGGCGGTCACCGAGGGCATCGAGGCGGCCATGAACGAGTTCAACTCCTGACGTCCCGCGCAACGCACCCACGTGAGAGGGTCGCCGTCCGGCGGCCCTCTTTCCGTGCCTGCGGGCGTGAGCGCCGACCCCTGCGCCCGGCGTGGAGGGCGCAGGGGGGCGCGCGTCGAAGCTGCACCTGAGTGACATCACCGCAGACGCCCACCCCGGATTGACATGGCTCGGCAGGTACGCAGGAAGCGGGAACGCAAGCTCAGCACCGCCGCCTGGTTCGGCATCGGCTGCGGCGGCGCCTTCGCGCTGGGCATCATCGTCGTGCTCATCGTCCTGGGAATGGCGAAGGCCACGCCTCCGCCCCCGCCTGAGGCCGCGGTGTCGAACGGCGCCGCACCCGCCACGTCGGCCCCCCCGCTGGAGCAGCAGATCAGCAGCGTCGAACAGACCGTGCGCTCCCAGGGCACCGCGCAGGTGAGCCTGACCGTCCGCCAGGATGAGCTGAACGCGCTGATCGCACACAATCCCCCGCCCGACGTGCGCAACCTGCGCGTGTACTTCGGCAGCGGCACCATCGCGGCGACCGGCGAGACCACCTGGCGCGGGCAGAACATCCCGCTCACGGTGCGCGCGACGCCCGTCGTCTCCGGCGGCGAGCTGCAGGTGCAGGTGCTGGAGGTGCGCGTGGGCCGACTGGGCGCGCCCGCGGCCCTGCACGAGCGCGTGCAGCAGGAGCTGCAGCGGGGCGTGCGCGAGCTGACGGGGGGCAACCGCATCCGCGTGGAGTCGGTGAGCGTGTCGCCGGGCGTGATGACACTGCGGGGATGGGTCGGCGGGCGGTGATGGACGCCATGGCACGGGGCGGCCGGCGATGATCCCGGTCGTGGCCGCCATCGCGGCGGCGCTCGCGCTGGCCGGGCTGATCGCCTGGGCGCTGTCGCGTGCGCGCACGCACCGCATCCGCACCACCCGCCTGCGGATGATGGTGCCGGGACTGCCCGAGCCTCTACACGCGCTCCGCATCGCCTACGCCTGCGACCTCCACGAAGGCATGCTCTACGTCACGCGCGAGGAGCTGCTGTCGGCGGTGGACGCGGCTGAGCCGGACCTGCTGCTGCTGGGCGGCGACTACGCCGCGGCCGGGCGCAACCGCGAGGACGCGCTGGCGCTGCTGGCCGCGCTGGCCGCGGATCGGCCCACCTTCGGCGTCCCGGGCAATACCGAGCATTACTTCCGCTTCGACTTCGACGCGCTCGACGAGGCGCTCTCCGGCGGCGGTGGCGCCCTGCTGGTCAACGAGACGCGCCAGGTGGAGTTTGGCGGTGCGACGCTCGAGCTGATCGGACTCGACGACCCGGAGAAGGGCCACCTGGACGTCGAGGCGGCGCTGGCGCAGTCATCGGCGAACGCCGCGGTGCGCATTGCGCTGGCGCACTCGCCGGCGATCTGGCCCAAGCTGGGTCGCATCGGCGCGGACCTGATGCTGTGCGGGCATACCCATGGCGGGCAGATCCGCCCACCCGGGCTCGAGGCGCCGCTCACGCACCTGAGCTACCCGGCCCGGCTGGCGGCCGGCCTCTTCCGCTATGCCCCCGACCAGCAGCCTATCATGCAGCGCGTCGCCGGGCACTGGTGGATTCTCAGCCATCGGCGGCCCGTCTCGGTCTCGGCCGCGCGCGGCCCGCTGATGTACGTGAGCCGCGGGGTGGGCGTGGGCATCGTGCCGGTGCGCTTCCTGTGCCCGCCCGAGCTGGTGATCATCGAGTTGGCGCCCGATCGGCCCGGCAGGGAGGCGGAGGCAGGCGATGACTGACGCGGGCGACAGCCATTACTTCGCGCGGCGGCCCTCGGCGCGCTCGCGGCCGCGTGAGATTGAGGCCGAGGTGCGCGGGCAGCACCTGAGCTTCGTCACCGATCGCGGCGTGTTCTCCTACGGGCGCGTGGACCCGGGCAGCCGGCTGCTGGCCGAGCAGATGAAGCTCCCGGACGAGGGGGAGCTGCTCGACTGGGGTTGCGCGTGGGGGCTGCTGGGGATCGTGGCGAAGCGCCTCCGACCGGAACTGCGCGTGACCATGGTGGACATCAATGAGCGCGCGTGCGACCTCGCGCGCGAGAACCTGCGCCGCAACCAGGTCGAGGCCGAGGTGGTGTGTGGCGACGCCGAGGCGGCGCTGGCGGGCAGGAGCTTCGACGCCATCGTGTGCAATCCGCCCATCAGCGCCGGACGCCAGGTGGTGCTGGCGATGATGGATCATGCCGCGCGGGCGCTGCGCCCGGGCGGGGAGTTCTGGATGGTGGCCGCAACGAACAAGGGCGCGAAGACGCTGCGCCGCGAGCTGGAGGCGCGTTTCGCGGACGTGGAGCGGGTCGCGATGCGCGGGGGCTTTCGCATCTACCGCGCCGCCGGGCCCATCAACAGGGAGGTCGAGCACAGTGACGAGTAGAGAGCGCGTGCTGGCGGCGCTGCATCACCGCGAGGCCGACCGCGTGCCCATCAGCGACAGCCCGTGGGCGACGACGATACGGCGCTGGCACGAGGAAGGGCTGCCGCCTGGCATGAGCCCGCATCAGTACTTCGGCTTCGAGTTCGCCGGCGTCGGCGCCGACCTGACTCTACGCATGGAGCGCGAGGTCGTCGAGGAGACCGACGAGTACGTCATCGCGTGGGACGCCAACGGGGCGCTGCGCAAGAACTTCAAGCACTCCACCTCCACGCCCGAGTGCATCGACTTCAAGATCAAGACGCCCGCCGACTGGTATGCGTGGAAACAGGAGATGGAGGTCGGGCGCGAGCGCATCAACTGGGAGGCGGGGCTGACCGCCCAGCGCCACGCCCGCGAGCAGGGCCTGTGGTTCTCGTACAATGCCGCGACCGGCTATGACAAGACTCAGGGCGTGGTGGGCTCCGAGCGTCTCCTCATCGCCATGGCGACCGAGCCCGAGTGGGCCGCGGACATGTACATGACCTGGTCGGAGATGATCGTGCAGAGCGCGCAGATGATGATCGACGGTGGCTTCGAGTTCGATGGCGCATTCTTCTACGACGACATGGGCTACCGCAACGGACCGCTGTTCTCGCCGCAGATGTACCGCGAGCTGTGCAAGCCCGCGCACACCGTAATCTGCGAGTTCTTCCACCGCTACGGTCTCAAGGTGATCCTGCACTCGTGCGGCAATGTCACCGCGCTGGTACCCGACCTGATCGAGGCCGGCTTCGACTGCCTGCAGCCGCTGGAGGTCAAGGCCGGGATGGACCTGCTGGGGCTCAAGGAGCGGTTCGGCCAGCGCCTCGCCTTCATGGGCGGCATCGACGTGCGCGCGATGGCGCACCCCGACCCGCGCGTCATCGAGGAGGAGGTGCGCACCAAGGTCGGGATCGCGAAGCAGGGAGGCGGGTACATCTATCACTCGGACCACTCGGTGCCTGACAACGTGAGCTTCGAACGCTATAAGTATGTCATGGAATTGGTGAGGAAATATGGACAATACTGACCGCCGGTCGCTCTTCAGCGCGTTGACAGAGGGGGGCCGTGGTGTATAATCATCACTGTCGCCCGGACGCCCCTACCCGGCGTCTGGCGCGTCAGGGGGTGGACGCACTGCGCCGG
The DNA here is from genome assembly GCA_029820295.1 of Candidatus Zipacnadia bacterium. GTDB lineage: Bacteria > Armatimonadota > Zipacnadia > Zipacnadales > UBA5352 > JALGVA01. The sequence continues at coordinate 49,401 of JALGVA010000018.1, read as the reverse complement.
CACTTCGGCACAACCGCCGACGTGGCTGCCCGGGCGCCGGGCCGGCTTGAGGTGCTGGGCGCGCACACAGATTACAACGAGGGCTTTGTCACCGCCATCGCCATCGAACGGGCGACGGTGGTCGTGGCTGCGCGCCGCCCGGATCGTCTCGTGCGCGCGTGGAGCCCATGGGGCGACTGGCGCGACTACCTCGCAGGCGTGTGCGCCGAGTTGGCCGCTGAGGGCTGCGTGCCGGGCGGCGCGGACGTGGCCATCGTCGGCGACGTCCCGGTCGGCGGCGGGGTGTCCTCGTCGGCGGCGCTTGAGGTTGCATGCGCGGTGGCGCTCAGCTCGCTGGCAGGCTGCACCCTCGGGCCCGAGCGGCTCGCGTTGCTGTGCCAGCGTGCGGAGAACGAGTACGTGGGGATGCGCTGCGGCATCCTCGATCAGTTCACGTCGGTCTTCGGCCGGCCCGAGCGCGTGATGTGGCTCGATTGCCGCACGCGGGAGCACCGGCTGGTACCGATGGCGGGCATGAGCGCGCGCTTCGTGGTGTGCGACACCAACCGGCCGCGCGAGCTGGTCGGCTCGGCGTACAACGAGCGGCGCGCGCAGTGTGAGCGGGCCGCGCAGGTCCTGGGCGTGCGGGCGCTGCGCGAGATCGACAGCGCGACGCTGCGAGCGCGCGCCGGCGAGCTGGACGCCACGCTGCTGCGCCGCGCGCGCCACGTGGTGAGCGAGAACGAGCGCGTGCAGGCGGGCGTGGCGGCGCTCGAGCGCGGCGACGCAGTGGTGTTGGGGGAGCTGATCAATGCCAGCCACCTCAGCCTGCGCGACGACTACCAGGTGAGCTGCCCGGAACTGGAGGCCATGCGCGCGGCGGCGCTGGACGCGCCCGGCTGCCTGGGCGCGCGGCTGGTGGGCGCGGGCTTCGGGGGCTGCGTGATGGCGCTGGTCGAGGAGGAGTGCGTGGGGGAGTTCGTCCCGCAGGTCGAGAGCAGCTACCGGCAGGCGACGGGGCTGGAGCCGTCGATCTTCGCCACCGGCGCGGCCGACGGCGCCGGGATCGTCGCCACCGACTGACAACAGCGCGGGAGTGATGGCCGTGACGCGCCTCGAAGAGGTGCAGATCAAGCTCGACAGACTGCGCGGCTTCCTCGCCGAGGGCGAGCTGGACGCGGCGGTGCTGGCGACGCGCGCCAACTTCGCGTGGCTCACCGCCGGCGGCTCCAGCCACGTCGGGCTGGGCGGCGAGCGGGGGGTGTGCTGGCTGGTGGTCACCGCCGATGGCCAGCACCTGCTGACCAACAACATCGAAGTCGGGCGCTTCGAGGACGAAGAGCTGGACGACCTTCCCTTCGAGGTGCACTCGGTCCAGTGGGACATCGAGGACCGGCCGGAGATGCTGCGGCGCATCGTCAACGGGCGCCTGGGCGCGGACACCCCGATGCCCGGCGCCGAGGATGTCGGCGATGCCATCGCGCGGCTGCGCTGGGTGCTGCTCGAGCCCGAGATCGAGCGCTACCGTGAGGTGGGCGCACTGGCGACGCGGGCCATCACGGAGACGGGGCACGAGATCGAGCCGGGCATGACCGAACACGAGATCGCGGGGCTGCTGATGGGCAAGGCGATGGCCGCGGGCGCGCAGCCGGTGGTGGCGCTGATCGCCGTCGAGGAGCGCGCCTACCGCTACCGCCACCCGATCCCCACCGATCGACGCCTGGAGAGCTACGTGATGCTGGTGCTGGGGGTGTCGAAGCACGGGCTGGGCATCTCGGCGACGCGCATGGTGCACTTCGGCGAGCCCGCGGCGGAGCTGCGCGACCGGCACCTGGCCTGCTGCCGGGTGGACGCCTGTCTGAACCTGGAGACGCGGCCGGGCGCGATCGTGTCCGACGTGTTCCGCCGCGCCATCGACGCCTACGCCGCGTCCGGCTACCCCGACCAGTGGCGGCTTCATCATCAGGGCGGCGCCACGGGGTATGCGGCGCGCGACTACAAGGGGACGCTGACCTGCAACGAGATGGTGCTGGCCAACCAGGCGTTCGCGTGGAACCCGTCGATCGCCGGCACCAAGTCCGAGGACACCATCATCGTGCGCGACGGCGGGCCCGAGTTCCTCAGCGGACCCGGCGACGCCTGGCCGACGCTGGAGGTCACGTACGAGGGCACGACACTCCAGCGCGCGGACATCCTCGTGCGCTAGGCGCACGCGGCCGCGCGAGTGGCAGCAATGAACGCACCGGCGTGAACCGCAGCAGGAGTTGACCACGTGTATCTCAGCAAGCTGGAGATGCGGGGCTTCAAGAGCTTCGCGGATCGCACCGAGCTTGAGTTCGGCCCCGGCCTGACCGCCATCGTGGGGCCTAACGGCGCCGGCAAGAGCAACATCGCCGACGCCATCCTCTGGGTGCTGGGCGAGCAGAGCAACCGCGCGATCCGCACGCAGACCTCGCAGGACGTGATCTTCGCCGGCGCCGAGGGCCGCAGCCCGCTGGGCATGGCCGAGGTGCGCCTGCTGCTGGACAACACCGACGAGCAGCTCCCCGTGGACTTCAGCGAGGTCGAGGTCTATCGCCGCCTCTACCGCACCGGTGACAGCGAGTACGGCATCAACAACGTCGCCTGCCGCCTGCGCGACGTGCATGACCTGTTCGTGGATACCGGCGTGGGCCAGGCGGCGTACTCGCTCGTCGGACAGGGCGAGATCGAGGCCATCCTCAGTGTGCGCTCCGAGGATCGGCGCGAGCTGATGGAGGAGGTCGCGGGCATCGGCAAGTACCGCCGGCGCCGCCGCGAGGCCCAGCGCAAGCTGGAGGCCACCGAGGCCAACGTGCGACGCATCTCGGACATCATCTACGAGCTGAGCAGCCAGCGCGAGCCGCTGGAGCGCGCGGCCGAGAAGGCGCGGCGCTACCGCGAGATCGACGGCCAACTGCGCGGGCTCGAGCTGAAGCTGCTGGCGCTCGACTACCGCGAGCGCTCCGGGCGCCTGGGCCGGCTGGCCAACGACCAGCAGGTGGGAAGGGCCGACGCCCAGGCCACGCGCAATCGCCTGAACGAGATCGAGGTGGAGGCGGAGCGCATCTCAGCGGAGCTGCACACGCTCGACGCCGAGCTGGCGCGGCACCGCGAGCAGGCACGCGAGGCCGAGCGCACCGCCGAGCAGACCGAGCGCGCGCACGCGGTGACCGGCGAGAAGCTGCGCGCCGCACGCGAGCGGCTCGAGGAGCTGGCCCGGGACGACCGGCAGGACAGCTCACGCATCGAAGAACTCACCGAGCAGCTCGAGGGGCTCGCCGCCGAGCAGCAGGAGACGCGGGCGCGGGTCGAGGAACTCATGGCGGGCGTCACCGCCAGGCGCGAGAGCCTGGAGCGCGACGAGGAGCGCCGCGAGCAGGCCGTGGCGCACGTGCGCGCCCTGGAGGACGAGCGGCAGAAGCTCCTGCAGCAGGCGGAGAACCTCGCGCGCGAGGCGGGCGCGATGGGGAGCCTGCAGGAGGAGTTGCACGAGCGCGTCCGGCGGCTGGAGGGCCAGCGGGAGGCGCTGAGGCAGCAGGCGGAAGAGGCGCGCCGGGGCATGGCGGCCGCGCAGCGGCGCCGCGACGCCGTGGCCGGCCGCGTCGATGAGGCGAGGGCGAGGCTGGCGACCCTCAGCTCCCGCCATGAGTTCGTCACGCGCACGCTGCGCGAGCACCGGACCAAGCGCGACATCCTGGCCGGCGCCGCCACGGCCGCCGAGACGCGGCTGGCGCTGCTGGAGGAGCTGGACCGCGGCCATGAGGGTTACGAGGACGCGGTGCGGGTGGTGCTCGGCGCGGCCGCCGCCGGCGAGCTGCACGGCGTGCGCGGCGTGGTCGGCGATCTGCTGGAGGTGTCGGCGAAGCACGAGCGGGCGATCGAGGCAGCGCTCGGCGAGCGTCTGCAGTGGATCGTGGTGGACACGCCCGAGCAGGCGGTCGCCGGCGTGCGCTTCCTCGAGGAACGCGCCGTCGGCTACGCGACCTTCCTGCCGGTGGCGGCGCTGGGGGCGCTCGCGCCGCGCGCGACCATGACCTCCGGCGAGGGCTGCCTGGGGCCGGCCACCAGGTTCGTGCGCTCGGCGTCGGAGATGCGCCAGGTCGTGGACTTCCTGCTCGGCGACTGCCTGCTCATGCGTGATCTGGACTCGGGGCTACGCTGCCTGCAGCGCGTGGGCTACCAGTGCCGGGCGGTGACGCTGGAGGGCCACGTCATCGAGCGCGGCGGCGCGATCCGCGGGGGCGCGCAGACCGAGGAGGGCGCACGGATCTTCTCGCGCAAGCGCGAGATGGAGCAGGTGCGCGGCCAGCTCGACCTGATGGCCCGGGCGCTGGCGAACATGTGGCGTTTCGAGGAGCGCTACGAGCGCGAGGCTGAGAGCCTGGCGCACGAAGTCGAGGGGGCCACATCCGCCGCGGGTGACGCGCGCGCGGAGCTGTCGGAGGTCGAGCGCGACCTGGTGCACACGCGCGAGCAGGCGCAGGCGGCGCTGTCGGCGGCCGAGGAGATGGCGGCCGAGGTGGAGGAGCTGGGCGGGCGGCTGCGATCTACCGCAGCGCGGCGCGACGAGCTGGCGGCGACCGCGGAGCAGGCGCGCGCGGACGCAAGCGAGTTGGAGACGCAGCTCGAGGCGGCCCGCGGCCAGGTCGTGCCCGCCGCCGACATCGAGGAGCGGCGCCGGGCGCTGGTCGAGGCCGAGGTGGCGCTCGCGGAGGCGCGCGAGAAGCAGCGCTCGCTGCAGGAGCTGGCGCGACGCGCCCAGGGGGAGCTGGAGCGCGCGCGCGGCGAGGCGGCGGCGGTCGGCGAGACGCGCGCGCTGCTCGCCGCGCGCATCACGCAGCTTGAGGCCGAGCTGGAGACCACCGGCGAGCGCCTGGAGGGCGAGCGCGCAGTGGCGGCGGAGATGCGTGAGACGGTGAGCGAGCGCGCCCGGGCCGTGGACACGCTGCGTGACAAGGCCGAAGAGCTGGACGCCGCCGGCCGCAAGCTGCGGCGCGTGCTGGATGCCCAGCAGGAGCAGGTGCAGCGGACCGAAGTGTCCCTTACGCGCGAGCAGGCGCAGCTTGAGAGTATCCGCGAACGCCTCGCGGACGTCTACGAGGTCAGCCCGAAGCAGGCGCTGGAGCAGCTCGGTGACGAGGAGCTGAGCCGGCACAGCATCGCGCGCCAGGTGAACGCCCTCAAGCGCGACATCCGGGCGCTGGGGCACGTGAACCTGAGCGCCATCGACGAGTGCGAGCGCCTCACGGCGCGCGAGCAGTTCCTCAGCGCCCAGCGCGGGGACCTGGAGAGCGCGCGCCAGGACCTGCTGGCGATCATCGAGGAGATCGATGCGGCCGCCGAGCACGAGTTCCTGCAGACCTTCGCGGAGATCGGGAGGGCCTTCGAGGAGACCTTCACCACGCTCTTCGGCGGTGGCACTACCGACCTCTACCTCAGCGACGAGGAGAACCCGCTGGAGAGCGGAGTCGAGGTGTTCGCGCAACCCCCGGGCAAGCGGCAGAAACACCTGAGCCTGCTCTCCGGCGGCGAGCGCGCGATGACCGCGCTGGCGCTGCTGTTCGCCATGCTCAAGGTGAAGCCCAGCCCGTTCTGCGTGCTCGACGAGATCGACGCAGCGCTCGACGCCACCAACACCGACCGCTTCGTGACGCTGCTCAAGCAGTTCGCCGAGCGCTCGCAGTTCATCATCATCACGCACAACCCTCGCACCATGGAGGCCGTGGACCTGCTGCACGGCATCACCCAGCAGAGCGCCGGCGTCTCCCAGCGCATCTCCGTAGAGCTGCGCGACGCGCAGGAGCAGGCGCGCCAGGAGCAGGAACGTGAGCGGCGCGAGCGGGCCGCCGCGCGCGAGGACACCACCGCCGGCGTCTCCGGCCAGTAGCGCCGAAGCCATCACCGGGCGAGCAGGCGCGCCCGCCGTCGCACACGCCGAGAGGACGAGAGACCGTGCTCAAGGGACTGCTGCGCCGCGTGGGCAACGTGCTGCGCGGGCGCGCGACGCTGGACGAGGAGACCATCGAGGACCTCGAGGCCGCGCTGGTGCAGGCGGACGTGAGCGTGCCGGTCGCGATGGAGATCGTGGACCGGCTCCGCGACGACGCCGAGCGCGGGCGCATGACCGATGACGAGGGGCTGCTCGACCTGCTGCGCGATCACGTCTACGAGCGGCTGGCGCCCTGCGAGGGCGAGCTGAACATCGCGCCTGAGCCGCCGACGACCATCATGGTGCTGGGCGTCAACGGCGTGGGCAAGACCACGACCATCGCCAAGCTCGCGCACCGCTTCAAGTCTGAGGGCAGGAGTGTGCTCATCGCCGCGGGCGACACCTTCCGCGCCGCCGCCATCGAGCAGCTCGAGGTCTGGGGCCAGCGCGTTGGCTGCGAGGTCATCGCGCAGAAGATGGGCGCGGACCCGGGCGCGGTGATGTTCGATGCGCTCGACGCCGCGCGGGCGCGGGGCATCGACGTGGTCATCGCCGACACCGCCGGGCGCCTGCACACCAAGACGAACCTCATGGAGGAGCTGCGCAAGATGGCGCGCATCGTCGAGCGCGCCACCGGCCGCCCGGCCGATGAGCGCCTGCTGGTCATCGACGCCAACACCGGGCAGAACGCCATCGTGCAGGCGCGCGAGTTCGACCAGGCGATCGGCGTGACCGGCATCGCCATCACCAAACTCGACAGCACCGCCAAGGGCGGCGCGCTGCTGTCGCTGACCGCGGAGATGAAGATTCCGCTCAAGCTGGTCGGCCTGGGCGAGAAGCCCGAGGACCTGGTGCGCTTCTCCGCCCGCGACTTCGCCGACGGCATCGTGTGAGCGGTCCCAGCCCGGCGTGCGAAGGGGTGGACCGATGGACCGTGTAACCCGCGCAGCGGTCGATGCGGCGGTCGCGGCCGGAGCGTCCTATGCCGACGCGCGCTTCATCGAGACGCGCACCGAACGTGTGCGCGTCAAGAACGGCGCCGGCGAGGCGCTGGTCGCCAACACCGACCGGGGCCTGGGGGTGCGCGTGATCGCCGACGGCGCCTGGGGATTCGCCGGCACCTCCGAGACCGGCGACGACACCGTCCGCGACGCGGCGCGCCGTGCCGTTGACCTCGCCCGCGCGGCCGCCACGACCGTCGATGAGCCGGTGCGCCTGGCCCCCGTGGAGCCGATCGTGGACGAGGTCCCCGCGCGGTTCGACATCGACCCCGACGATGTGCCCATCGAGGGCCGGCTGGCGCTGCTCATGGAGTGCGACCGGCTCATGCGCGCCGAGGGCGTGGGCATCGCCACCGGCTACGTCAGCGTTCTGCGCCGCCGCCAGCACTTCGCGTCGAGCGAGGGCGCGGCGATCCTCATCGAGCGCATCGAGACCGGCGGCGGCCTCGCCGCCATGGCGGTCGCCGACGGCTGCGCCTGCCGGCGCTCGTGGCCATCCTCGCATGGCGGACAGGTCATGACGCGGGGCTGGGAGGTCATCGACGAGATCGCGCTGCCCGAACACGCCGCGCGCATCGCCGCCGAGGCCCGCCAGCTCCTCGACGCACCGTGCTGCCCGAGCGGCACGATGGACGTGATCCTCGCCGGAGGCCAGCTCGCACTGCAGCTCCACGAGTCCTGCGGCCACCCCATCGAGCTGGACCGCGTGCTCGGCACCGAGGCGTCCTACGCGGGCATGAGCTTCCTGACTCCGGAGAAGCTCGGGAGCTTCCGCTACGGCTCGGAGATCGTCAACATCACCGCCGACGCCACGCTCCCCGGCGGCCTGGGCTCGTTCCCCTACGACGACGAGGGCGTGCCCGCGCAGCGCTCGTGGATCGTGCGCGAGGGCATCTTCACCGGCTACCTGACCTCGCGCGAGACCGCGGCGCGGCTGGGGTTGCCCGCCAGCAACGGCTGCATGCGCGCCGACGGCTGGGCGCGCCTGCCGCTGATCCGCATGACCAACGTGAACCTCGAGCCCGGCGACACCTCGCGCGAGGAGATCATCGCCACCACCGAGCGCGGCATACTCCTGGAGGACAACCTGAGCTGGAGCATCGATGACCGCCGGCTGAACTTCCAGTTCGGCTGCGAGTGCGGCCGGCTGATCGAGGACGGCGAGCTGACCCACCTGGTGCGCCACCCCACGTATACCGGCATCACGCCCGAGTTCTGGGGCGCGTGTGACGCCATCGCCGACCGCGAGAGCTGGCGCGTGTGGGGCATCCCGAACTGCGGCAAGGGCGAGCCGGGGCAGACCGCGCACGTCGGGCACGGCGTCTCCGCCGCGCGCTTCCGCAACGTCCGCGTGGGGGTGGTCGAGGATGAGTGACGCGCTGATCATGGGTCGCGACGAGGCGCTGGGCATGTGCGAGCGCGTGCTGGCGGCGTCCACCGCCGAGCAGACCGAGGTCAACCTGATCGCCGGGCGCAGCGGGCTCACGCGCTTCGCGAACAACCACATCCACCAGAACGTGGCCGAGGCCAACGTCGAAGTGATGGTGCGCGCCGCCGTCGGCAGCCGCGTCGGCGTCGCCTCCACCAACGACACCTCCGAGGCGGGCCTCGCAGACGTCGCCGCCCGGGCGGCGCTGCTGGCGTCGCTGAGCACGCCCGACGACCTCTTCCCCGGCCTGCCCGAGGCAGGCGAGGAGCCGCCGGCGTTGAGGGGCTCACCCGCCACCGCGGCGTTCGGCCCGGCCGAACGCGCAGGGGCTGTGCGCGCATGCATCGCGGTTGCGCGCGAGCGCGGGCAGGTCGCGTCCGGCGCCTGCTCGGCCTCGGTCGCGGCGCACGCCGTCGCCAACTCGCTGGGCGTGCGCGCCTGGCAGGAGAGCACCCGCGCGAACCTGCGCATGGTCTTCACCGGCGCGGACAGCTCGGGCTTCGCCGAGGTGACCACCGCCGACGCCCGCACGATCGACGCGGCGTCTCTCGCGAGTGTCGCCGGCGACAAGTGTGCGCGCGCGGCCGCGCCGACGGCCGTGGAACCCGGCCGCTGGGATGTCATCCTCGAGCCCGCCGCGAGCGCCAACCTGCTGAGCTTCCTCGCGATGAGCGCCTTCAATGGCCTGGCCTGCGCCGAGGGGCGCAGCCCGCTGTGCGGCCGCATGGGTGAGCGCGTGTGCGGGGAGAACATCTCGCTCCACGACGACGGCCTCGACCCGCGCGGGCTGCCGGTGGCCTTCGACTCCGAGGGCGTGCCGCGCCGGCGCGTGGAGCTGCTGGTCGAGGGCGTGGCCGCGAACGTCGTCCACGACAGCCGCACCGCTGCGATGTCCGGAGCGCGCTCCACCGGCCACGCCTCCGGGCCGGGCAGCTCGTCGGGGCCGACGCCGGGCAACCTGTTCATGGGCACCGGCGCGGCGAGCGTCGCGGAGATGATCGCGGCGACGGAGCGCGGGCTTCTGGTCACGCGCTTCCACTACGCGAACCTGGTGGACCCCGCGCGCGCGATCTTCACCGCCATGACCCGCGACGGGACCTTCCTGATCGAGGGTGGCGAGATCGTCGTCGGCGTGCGCAACCTCCGGGTCACCGAGAACATGCTCGAGGCGCTGGATCGCGTGGCGATGGTCGGCCGCGATGCCACGCTGGCCCAGGGCGTCTTCGCGCCGCCGCTGCTGGTGCGCGACTTCCGCTTCTCCGGCGCAACCGAGTTCTGAGGCGCCTCGCGTGCACCACGGCGCGGCTACTCGCTCTTCGAGTACGCTTCGTTCGGGTCGAAGCACCTCTCGCAGAAGACCTGCCACTCGCCATCGCGCAGCTCGCGGTAGAAGCACGAGCGGTAACCCTCGTGGCACGCGCCGCCGGTCTGCTCGACGCCGATCATCACCACGTCGGCGTCGCAGTCGAGGCGCACCCATTTCACTGCCTGCACGTTGCCCGAGGTCTCACCCTTCACCCAGATCTGCTGCCGTGAGCGACTGTAGTACGTGGCCCGGCCCGTCGCCACCGTCTGCTCGAAGGCCTCGCGGTTCATCCACGCCACCATCAGGACCTCGCCGGTCTCGTGGTCGCACACCACCGCCGGGATCAGGCCCTGATCGTTGAACTTCAGTTCATCGACGAACATCTCCATCCTCCCATCTTCCTCCCACGGCGATCAGACGACATCACCGGCTTCGGCCAGGCCGCGCTGCGCCTCCTTCAGCGACACATCGCACCAGTGGCGGTAGGCATCGGCGACCGCGAAGGTCGGACCGCCGCGCAGGTTGGCACAGAAGATACGGTCTACCGCGTGGATGATGCGGCACAGCGAGTCGGTGTGCGCCGTGGGCAGCGCGACGATGACCTCCGCGGCGCCCGCCTCCCGCACCGCCTCCGCCGCCACGAGCATCGTGTACCCCGACGCCAGGCCGTCGTCGATCAGGATGACCGTGCGTCCCGAGACGTCCGGGAGCCGCCCCTCGCCGCGCAGCTCGGCGACGCGTTCGCGCACTCTGGCGGTGGTGCGCGCGATGCCCTCGCGGGCCTCGGCCTCGCCGATGCCCAGACGGTCCATCATCGGCTCGTTGAGCCGCACCGTCCCGCTGAAGGCCACCGCGCCGTAGCCGACCTCGGTGTTCCAGGCAGGCGTGATCTTGCTGACCACCGCCACGTCCAGTGGCAGCCCAAGCTCGCCGGTCACCGCCGCCGCTACCGGCACGCCGCCCGCCGGGATGCCCAGGATCAGCGCGTCGCCGCCGCGGTAGCTCGCCAGCATCCCCGCCAGCCGGCGCCCGGCGTCCGCGCGGTCGTCGAAGACCCGGATGCGGTCGCGCAGCTCCGGCAGGTCGGTCACGCGGCCCCCCCACGAATCGGCGTCATGCTCGAAGCTCATCCCCGCTCACCTCCGCCGTCGCGTCACAGGCGCACCGGCACCCCGCGCGCCGCGAGCTGCTCCTTCACGTCCCGGACGGTCAGTTCGCGGAAGTGGAAGATGCTCGCCGCCAGCACCGCATCGCACCGGCCATAGTCGATCGCGTCATACATGTGCTCGATGGTCCCGGCGCCGCCCGAGGCGATGACCGGGATGCCGGCGTGCTCCGAGATGCGGCGTAGCAGCTCGACGTCGTAGCCGGCCCTGGTCCCGTCGGCGTCCATGCTGGTGACCAGCAGCTCGCCCGCGCCCAGCTCCTCGGCGCGGCGCGCGTACTCCAGCGCGTCCACGTCGGTCGCGCGCGTGCCCCCGTGGGTGTGCACCAGCCACTGGATCTCGGCGTCGGGCGCCGGCCCCAGGTCTGAGTCATCGCGGCCCTCGGCAGGCACGCGGCGGGCGTCGATGGCGACTACGATGCACTGCGAGCCGAAGCGCTCCGCGCCCTCGGTGATGATGTCGGGGTTGCGCACCGCCGCGGTCATGATCGAGACCTTGTCCGCGCCCGCTTTGAGGGTGTCGCGGATGTCCTCGATGGTGCGGATACCACCGCCGACGGTGAAGGGGATGAACACCTGCTCCGCGGTGCGGCGCACGATGTCCAGCACGGTGTCGCGGTGCTCGAGCGAGGCGGTGATGTCGAGGAAGGTCAGCTCATCGGCGCCCTGCTCGTTGTACCACGCGGCCTGCTCCACCGGGTCGCCCGCGTCGCGGAAGTTCACGTACTGCACGCCCTTGACCACGCGGCCGTCCTTCACGTCCAGACACGGAATGATGCGCTTGGCCAGCATATCTCTGTCTCCTGAGCTGCCGTTCCGTGGCACGGGCGGTCTCGCCCGTGCACTGTTGCCCTGTGCCGCGCGCCTCTTCCTCGCCGAACGACCCACGAACGAAGCGCCCGTGGCACGGGGTGAGGTCGCTACGCCTCTCCGCGCCCGATGCGAATGGCCTGAGCCAGCGACAGGTCGCCGGTGTAGATCGCGCGGCCGGAGATCGCACCCACCACGCCCAGCGGCTCCAGCTCGCGCAGCGCCCGGATGTCGTCGAGCGACTTCACGCCGCCCGCGGCGATGACGCGCAGGCTCGTGCCGCCGGCGATCTCGCGCAGTGCCGGCAGGTTCGGGCCGCTGAGCATGCCGTCGCTCAGGATGTCGGTGTGCACGATCTCGCGCACGCCCATCGCTTCGACGCGCCGCGCCAGCTCCAGCGCCGGGAGGTCGCTGGTCTCCACCCAGCCCTCGATGGCCACGCGACCGTCGCGGGCGTCGATGCTCACGCAGATCGCGTCACCGAAGCGCTCCAGCGCCGCCGCCAGCACCTCCGGGCTGGTCAGCGCGCTGGTGCCCAGCAGCACCCAGCGCACGCCCAGGTCGAGCACGGCCGCGATGTCGTCGAGCGTGCGCAGGCCGCCGCCCATGTCCACCGGGATGTCGATGGCGCTGCAGATCGTCGCCAGCGCGTCCAGGTTCGCCGGCCGGCCGGCGATGGCCCCATCGAGATCGACCACGTGCAGGCGCTCGGCGCCTTCGCCCTGCCAGCGCAGGGCCGTGGCCGCCGGGTCATCCGAGTAGACCGTGCGCCGCGACATCTCACCGCGCTCGAGCCGCACCACCTGGCCCTCGGACAGGTCGATCGCCGGGATGACGATCATGAGCCCGCCGCCTCGACCGTCCGCACGAAGTTGCGCAGCATCCGCAGCCCCACGCCCGCGGACTTCTCGGGGTGGAACTGCGTCGCGAACAGGTTGCCACGCCGGATTGCCGAGACGAAGTCGTAGCCGTAGTCCGTCGTAGTGGCGACCACCGACTCGTCTTCGGGCACCACGTGGAACGAGTGCACGAAGTAGACGTAGGAGCCGTCCTCGACGCCCTCGAGCTGCGGGCAGTCCTGGCGGCGCGCGATCTGGTTCCAGCCGATCTGCGGGATCTTCAGCGAGTGCGTGAAGCGGATCACGCGCCCGGCGATGATGTCCAGACCCGCGTGCCGGCCCATCTCCGCGCTCTCGGTGAAGAGCAGTTGCAGCCCCAGGCAGATGCCCAGGAAGGGCCGGTCGGCGGCGACGTAGTCGCGGATCGCCTCGACCAGCCCGTACTCGCGCAGGTTCGCCATGCAGTCGCCGAAGGCCCCGACGCCCGGCAGGATCGCGCCGTCCGCGGCATCGATGGCCTTCGGGTCGCCGGTGATCTCAAACTCGCAGTCGATGAAGCGCAGCGCGTTGCCCACGCTGCCCAGGTTGCCCATCCCGTAGTCGATCAGTGCGATCATCCGGCGTCTCCCTCAAGTGACCGGCGGCCTCAGAGCACGCCCTTGGTGGAGGGCACGCCGGTCACGCGTTCGTCGAGTCGTGTTGCCTGGTCGAGGGCGCGCGCGAACGACTTGAATGCGCTCTCGACGATGTGATGGGCGTTGTCGCCCGACTGCTGCACGACGTGCAGGGCCATGGCCGCGTTGGCCGCGACCGCGGCGAAGAACTCATTCACGAGCTGGGTGTCGAAGTCGCCGATCTTCTCGACCGGCAGGTCCAGCTCACAACGGCAGTGCGCGCGCCCGCCCACATCCACCGCGACCATCACCAGCGCCTCGTCCATGGGGCAGGCGGCGAGGCCGTAGCGCACCAGGCCCTGCTTGTCGCCGACCGCGGTGGCAATCGCGTCGCCCAGCACGATGCCGACGTCCTCCACCAGATGGTGGAAGTCGATGTGCACGTCGCCGGTCGCGCGCACCTTCAGGTCGAAGAGCCCGTGGCGGGCGATGTGCGTGAGCATGTGGTCGAAGAACCCCACGCCGGTCTGCACCTCGTACTCCCCGCAGCCGTCGAGCGCCAGCTCGAGCTCGATCTGCGTCTCGCGCGTCTCGCGCGTGATGCTTGCCTCGCGCGCGGCCATGGTCATCTCTCCTCCCGATCCGGCGGCGGCCCGAAGCCCGCGATGCGGCGCAGGCGCACCGCCGCCGCGTGCGCATCCAGGCCCTCCGCCCCGGCCAGCATCTCGACGTCGCGCGCCAGCCGCGCGAAGCCCCGCTCGGTGGCGTAGATCAGCGACGAGCGCTTCAGGAAGTCGCGCACCGACAGGCCCGATGAGAACCGCGCGGCGCCGCCGGTGGGCAGCACGTGGCTGGGGCCCGCGGCGTAGTCGCCCAGCGGCACCGTGACCAGCTCGCCCAGGAAGATCGCGCCTGCGCTGTCGATCTGCTCCACCAGCGCCAGCGGATCGCGCACCGCAAGCTGCAGGTGCTCGGGCGCCAGCTCGTTGCACAGCTCCGCCGCCGCCGCCAGGTCGGCCACCAGCGCGATCATGCCGTGCTCGAGCAGCGACTGCCGGATCAGCTCCGCGCGGCCCAGCGCCCGCACCTGCTCCTCCGCGGACGCCTCGACCGCCGCCGCCAGGTCCGACGAGTCGGTCGCCAGCACCACCGTATTGTCGCCAGTGTGCTCGGCCTGGCAGATCAGGTCGGCGGCGACCCACGCGGGGTCGGCGTGGCCATCGGCGATGATCATCGATTCACTGGGACCCGCCAGGTTGTCGATGCCCACCTGCCCGTAGACGATGCGCTTGGCGGCCATCACGTAGGGGTTGCCCGGCCCCACGACGACATCGACCGGATCGACGGTCTCGGTGCCCCAGGCCAGCGCCGCGATGGCCTGCGCGCCGGCCATACGGTAGATCGTGTCCACGCCCGACTCGGCGCAGGCCACGAGCACCAGCGGATCGATGCTGCCGTCCTTGCGCGGCGGCGTGGCGACCACGACGCGATCGACGCCCGCGGCGCGCGCGGGCTCGACCGACATGGCCACGCTGGCGAACAGCGGCGCGCTGAAGCCCGGCACGTGCACGCCCGCGGACGCCACCGGCCGCACCCGCTCGCCCAGCAGCATGCCGTCGAAGTCCTCGAACCATGAGCGTGGCATCTGCCGCTCGTGGTAGGCCAGCACGTTCTCGCGTGCGCGGCGGTAGGCGCGCACCCAGTCATCGGGCGCGGCGTCGTAGGCGCGCCGCAGGGCCTCAGGCTCGACCACGAGCCGGCCCGCGTCGAAGCTGGGGCAGTCGAAGCGGCGCGTATACTCGACGACGGCCGCATCGCCCTCGGCCACCACGCGCTCGACGATCTCGCGCGCGGCCTGCTCGATGTGCGCGGGCGTACGGCGCAGGTGGCGCTCGGTCAGCTCGCGCAGACACAGCTCGAGGTCCGCGCGGCCGTCCACGACTGCGATGAGATCGGGCACACCGCGCACCTCCTCGCGGGGCCGTCGGCTCAGTTGCGGCACACCTCCACCCGCCGCACCCAGGGCAGCGGCTCGATGGCCTGCTTGAAGCCGTTGACGCCGTCCACGCGGTAGGATGGCCCCAGCTTCACCACCCGCTCGCGCTCCGGGCCGGGCACGCGCACGCAGACGTCCAGCGCTCCCGGGTGATCGTAGATCGCCCGCTTGAGCTGCGCCATCACGCCCTCGACGTCGCCGCACGCCCCCAGGCACACCTCGACGCGCGGCGGGTTCTCACGCAGGTGCCGGTCCTGCCGCTGGCGCGCGCGTTTCTCACGCCCCTGGCGCGCCTCCTCCATGCGCTGCTCGGAGATGGTGCGCGCGTGCTCGAGCAGCCTGACCTTGCGGCACAGCAGCCTGGCCTCCTCGATCTGCTCGCCGTCGGCGCCGGTGCGGGTACGCAGCTCGAGCTTCCCATCGATCACCAGGATGTTGTCATCGGCGATCAGCTCGCCGCGCTCCTCGAAGAGGTCCGCGAAGCAGGTGACGTCCACCTCGGCGTCCATCGCTGCGAGCGTGAAGAAGCACATGGGTCGGCCGTTGCGATCGCGATGCTCGCGGAAATTGCGCACGATCCCGCCGACCCTCAGCGTCGTTCCGTCGGCATACTCCGACAGCTCGCTCAGAGACGCGTTGGTGCAGCGCACCAGCTTCTCCTGCGCCTTCACCAGCGGGTTGTCGGACACCCACACGCCCAGCAGCTCCTTCTCCAGCCGCAGCTTCTCCTGGTCGGGCATGGGCGGCACGTCGGGCAGCGCGACTTCCTCGATCTCCGCCGGGCCGTCGCCGCCGAACAACGAGACCTGGCCCACCGCCGCGTCGGCCTGCCGCTGCTGGCCGGCGGCGAAGGCCGCCTCGGAGCCCGCCAGCAGCGCCGCGCGATCGCCGAACTCGTCGAAGGCGCCGGCCTGGATGAGCAGTTGCAGCGCCGAGAGCTGCACCTCCCTCGAGCTGAAGCGCCCGCAGAAGTCGGCCAGGCTGCGGAAGGGCCCGTTCTCCTCGCGCTCGCGCTCGATGGCCTCGGCGGTGTTATGCCCCAGGTTCTTGATGGCCGCCAGGCCGTAGGTGATGGCGCCGTCATCGTTGACCGAGAACTCGGCGCGCGAGCTGTTGACCGCGGGTGGCAGCACCTCGAGTCCTGACTGCTGGCATGAGGCCACGTAGCGGGCGACATCGTCGGCGTGGTCCATGACCGTAGTCAGGTGGCAGGCCATGTACTCCGCCGGGTAGTTGGCCTTCAGGTAGGCCGTCCAGTACACCACCAGCGCGTAGCCGGTGGAGTGCGACTTGTTGAAGCCATAGTCCGAGAAGGTCTCCATGCGCCGGAAGATATCCTCGGCGCAGGACCGCTCAATGCCGCGTTCGACGCAGCCGTCGATGAACAGCGGCTTCATCTGCTCCATCTGCGCCTGCTGCTTCTTGGCCATCGCGCGCATGATCAGCTCGGCCTGGGGCATGGTGAAGCCCGCCAGGTCGGTGGCGGTGCGCATCACCTGCTCCTGATACAGGATGACCCCGTAGGTCTCCTCCAGGATCGGCGCGAGGTCCGGGTGCGGGTACTTGATCTCGCCCCCGTGCCGCCGGTCGCACAACGTGTCGGCGAACTGTAGCGGCCCCGGCCGGTAGAGCGCGATCATCTGGATGATGTGCTCGAAGCGGTCGGGTTTGAGCTGGCGCAGCACCCGGCGCATGCCGTCGCTCTCGACCTGAAATACCGCGTCGGTATCGCCACGCGCAAGCAGCTCGTAGGTCGCCGGATCGTCCAGCGGCATGTTGAGCGGATCGATCTCGACGCCGTGCCGGCGCCTGACCAGCTCGATGGTGCTGGCGACCACCTGCAGGGTCTTGAGCCCCAGGAAGTCAATCTTGACCAGCCCCACGGCCTCCACCGGCTTCATGGCGTACTGCGTCACCGGCATGTTGGCGCCCTCGTCGCGCCGCAGCGGCACCTTGGTCATCAGTGGCTCGTCGGAGACCACCACCGCCGCTGCGTGTACCGAGCAGTGGCGCGCGAGCCCCTCGAGGTGCTCGGCGATCTCCAGCACCTCGGCGAGCTGCTCGTCCTCCTCGGTCACCGCCCGCAGCTCCGGCGCCATCTCCCGCGCTTCGGGGATGGTGGCGCCGCCGGGCACCAGCTTGGCGAGCCGGTCGACCTTGTCCAGCTCCACCTCCAGCGCCCGCCCCACGTCGCGGATGGCCGCGCGCGGCCCCAGCGTGTTAAAGGTGATGATCTGCGCGACGTGATCCTCGCCCCAGCGGTCGCGGCAGTAGTCGATGATCTCCTGGCGCCGGTCGTCCGGGAAGTCCAGATCGATGTCCGGCGGGCTCTTGCGCTCGGGGTTGAGCATGCGCTCGAAGATCAGCCCGTGCTCGAGCGGGTCGAGCTGCGTGATGCCCAGCGTGTAGGCGACCATGGAGCCGGTGGCCGAGCCGCGCCCCGGGCCGATGAGCATGCCGCGCCGCCGCGCCTCCTGACACAGGTCGGCCACGATCAGGAAGTAGCCCGAATAGTTCGTGCGTCGGATTACATCCAGCTCGTAATCCAGCCGCGCCATCACCTCAGGCGGCTCGGCGCCGTAGCGTTCGCGCACGCCCTCGACGCAGCGCGCGCGCAGGAAGCTGTCGAGGTCGTGGCCGTCGGGCACCTCGTAGCGCGGCAGCCGCTGCTCCCCCAGCTCCAGCTCGACGTTGCAGCGCTCGGCGATGGCGACGGTGTTGCTCAGCGCCTCCGGGTAATCGCGAAACAGCTCCGCCATCTCCTGCGGCGAGCGCAGGTGGAACTGCTCGGTCTCCATGCGCATGCGGTTCTCGTCGCTGACCTTGGCGTTGGTGCCGATGCACAGCAGCACGTCGTGGTAGCGGTGGTCCTCCCGGCGCAGGTAGTGCGCGTCGTTGGTCGCCACCAGCGGCACGTCGAGGTCGCGGGCGATCTCCACGATCCGCGGCATCACCTGGGCCTCGATTTCCAGGTTGTGGTCCTGGATCTCCAGGAAGTAGTTGTCCGGCCCGAACATGTCGCGGTACTGACTCACATGCTGGCGCGCTCCCGCCATATCGCCGGCGGCGATGAGCTTGCCGACTTCGCCCATCGGGCAGGCGCTGAGCGCGATCAGGCCCTCGTGGCAACGGCTGAGCAGCTCCAGGTCCACGCGCGGGTTGTAGTAGTGGCCCTCAAGTGAGGCGCGCGAGGTCAGCTCCACGAGGTTGCGGTAGCCCTGCAGGTTCTCCGCCAGCAGCACCAGGTGGTAGGCGTGGCGGTCCCGCTGCGGGTCGCGGTCATGACGGGTTCTCGGCGCGACATACACCTCGCAGCCGATGATCGGCTTGACGCCGGCGTCGTGGCAGGCCTGGTAGAAGTCGATGGCCCCGTACATCACGCCGTGGTCGGTCAGGGCGACCGCGGGCATGCCCAGCTCGGCGACGCGGGGTGGGAGCTTGTGCAGGGCGATTGCGCCATCGAGCAGGCTGTATTCGCTGTGCACGTGCAGATGCACGAAGGGGGGCGTCTGGTCGCTCATGGCGCCTCACGCGGGTCCGCTGTTCTTGTACCGTTGGTGCGATCGGTGGTGCGTTCGATGGCGCCCGTCAGCGCCGGTCACACTATCCCGGCTCAGCCTGCGGCGTCGTGGCAGGGGGCTCGGCGGCGGGCGCAGGCTGCTCCGCGCCGGTCTCGGCGCCCGGCTGCTCGCCTGCGGCGCCGGCCGCGCCCTCCTCGGGCGCTGCGGGCTGCTCACCCTCGGCGGCCTGCTCGGCCTCGGCAGGCTGCTCGGCCTCGACCGCGGTCTCAGCGCCCGGCTCGGCGGGAGCGGCCGAGTAGCTCTGCAGGTGGACCTGCTCCGCCAGCTCGGTCAGCTCACGACTGATCTCCATCAACTCCGCCTCGACCACCGGCCACGCTCCGCGCTCCACCGCCAACGCCGCGGAATCGACGCCGGTGAGCGCGCGGTCGAGCATCTGCAGGCTCCAGTGGTCGGCGCACTTGTTGACCACCGATCCCAGCACGTCAATGGCCGCCTCCGCCTGGCCGGCGGTGATGTGGGCCTTGGCGCCGGTCTGCAGCAGGCTGTCAACGCCTGAGGGCCGCAGCTTGGGCAGCTTGGGGTCGCTCGCCACGTTGTAGGCGGCCGTCACTTCGGCGGCCGCGTCCTCATAGTTGGGCTCAGAGAGCTGCAGACTCAGCAGCGCGCGCTCGGCGTGGGTAATGATCTGTGCGGCGGGCAGGTCGCTGTACAGAGCACGCGCAAGGCCCTTGAGTCGGCCCAGGAGCGTGAGAGTCTCGGGGCCCTTCTTGAGCTGTGCGGCCTGCAGGGCGGCGCCCAGCACGCGCTGCGCGGGCCACAGATCGCGCACCACCGCGGGCGGGCCGGCCTCGAGCCGCTGCAGCTCGGCCTGCGCCTCGATGTCCTCGGCGAGGGTGCTGACCGTGAGTCCGGTCTGCTCAAGGAGCTGCTTGATCTCGCGCAGCTCACGGGCTTCCTGGTCGGTCGTGGCTTGCTCCTCTGAGGTGAGTTGCGTGCCGGCCCCACCGGTCTGGCTAAGCTGGCAGCCCAGCAGGAAGACGAGCGCGACGGCGCACACGATCCCCAGCAGACGCCTCACGGTGAATCAGCCCCTTCGCGACCATGCGCGATAGTCTCAGTGGCTCCGCGCCCGGTGGAGTACAACAGGCCGGGGCACGGGCGATTATACGACAAAGCCGCCCGCGAAGGCAAGCTGGGGGCCCCGCGCGGCCGGGATACCATCAGGCGCTCGAAGAGGGTGCGCTGACGCGCCGGGAAGCGCCCGCACGCGGTCGAGTGAGCGCGGATCGGCCCGGTGACATCAGAAGAAGGTCAGCTCGCGCGCGATGAAGCCGAAGTCGGTGACGGCGTCGGTGCGGTGCGCGTCCGTGGTGGTCATGCTGAGCACCCACAGCACGCCGTCGCGCAGCGTGAACACGGTCTCGCAGTAGATGCCGTCGGTGCGCGAGATCGCCTCGGTGGTCCAGGTCGCCTCGAGGCCCGCGCCGCGCACCACGGGCGTCTGGTAGAGGTCGCGCTGGAAGCTGCCCTCCCAGTAGAGGCCCACCAGCCGCTCCAGCCCCAGACTCCGGGGCACGTAGACCGCGCGCAGGTGCGCCAGCATCGGCTGGAAGCGGTGCCGTGCCTGCACGGCCGACGGGTCGTCGCGCTCGACGAACTCCCACGACAGCGGCAGCGCCAGCCGCGCCCCCAGCTTCCCGTCCACCCACGCGCTCTCCCCCATGGCGCCCGCCGGCGCAGGACCGGGCAGGCTCTGCGGCGGCGCCTCGCCCGCCAGTTCGTACGCGGCCTGCGCCATCTGCGTCATCAGCTCCGGGTGCGCGGCCACCACGTTCAGTTTAAGGTCGGCCAGGAGCAGATCGTACTCCGCCTGCTGCGCCTGCAGCTCCATGCCCAGGCAGCGGTAGGCGGCCGGCACACCGCGCTGGGCCAGCGGATTGTTGCGGTCATGCGCCAGGGCGGTGCGGAAGCGCTCCAGCGCCTCCTCGCCGCGGCCCTTGGACAGCAGGATCTCCCCGGCGTGCGCGAAGGCCACCGACGCCGCCTCTGAGTCGCCCCGGCGTAGTAGCGTCTCGGCCAGGCGCACCTGATAGGAGGCGTTGAGATGGTCGAGCGTGGTCGCCTGCTGGAGCAGGCGGATGGCCTCATCGAGGTCGCCCTGCGCCAGCGGCGTCTGCGCGCGCATGTACACCTCGTAGGCCTCGCGCGCGCGGTAGCGGTAGATGGCCTCGCGATCGCGGCTCAGGGCGGACGGGCTGCCGATGCGGGTCTCGGGCGGCACGTCGCTGTAGACCGCGAGCATGTTGACCAGCGATCGGCCGGGACTGACGATGGCGCTGCCGCGGTAGTACATGCCGGTGGAGCTGCCACCGTCGAGGTTGATGGCGTCGATGCAGCCCAGACCCTTCATGATGCCCGCCAGCTCCCACAGGCTGACCTGCTCGCGCGTGACCACCATGAGCAGCTTGTTGGCGGCGGTCAGGCCGACGGCGGTGCGGCTGGCACGCCCCAGCACGTGGGCGTCCCGGAAGCGCTCGTGGCGCGGCGCCAACGCCACCATGCCGGTCTCGAGCAGCAGCGGGCCGCAGGCCATGACCGACTCGAAGGGCGACCAGTCCTGGGTGCGCCCGTAGGGCAGGCGCTCGATGACCACGCGGTTGTCGCCGGTGATGGCGATGGCCGAGCCCATGCCACCGAAGTAGACCAGGCGGCCGTCGATGACGAGGTCGCCCACGGGCAGCAGCGTGGTCTTGGAGAAGAAGGTGCCGGTGATGGCGGCGACCGGGCGCTCGCGCTCGCACATGCGCATCATGGGCTCCGCGCCGCCGGGGAAGCGCAGGGAGACGATGGGGGTGACCTTGACCGTCGGGCTGCCCAGGTTGACCTGCACCACGTGGCAGCCGAAGCCGTTGACGAACTCGACGCGGTAGCCGACGTTGGCGGCGGGCGCGGGGGAAGCCATCAGCGCCAGCAGGCCCGACGCGGCCAGCAGCCATGCCGGGCCCAGACGGCGCCGCGCCGGTCCCCGCTCAGGTTCGCGTCTCACACCCCGGAAACGCAGCACCCGCGACATCCTCCGCTTCATCTGCGGACGAGGCACCCGCGCCCGCCCGCCTGCTGTCTCCACTATCTTTGACGACGGTTCGGCTCGGGGCGTTCTGTAGTCCGGTGAGCCGGGATCAGCCTGCGCGGAGGGAATATTCGAGCGGGTGAGGCGAGGGACCTGCGAGCGGGAAGGTCCGTGGTCTGGGCACTCCTGCCCGGGCGCCGTTCGGCTGATGCGAACGGCGGGCCGCGTAGTGACGCGGCCCCTCCAAAGACACCGGGGGGCCCGCGTATGGCGGGGGAGGCGCACACCCACGCCGGCGTGCAAGCCCCCTCCTGCCGGCGCACCGCAGGTGCACCCAAGGAGGGGCTGGCCCGATCCCGCCCCCGAGCGGGATCAGGCCGTAGAGGGAAGTCGTTACCCTACCGCACGTTCTCCGGCAACCCGCGCCAGGCGAGGTCGGCGGCCCGCGGCAGATCTGTGTCCATGAAGATCGCGCCCAGGCAGGCATCAGACTCCTGTCGAGCCCGGAGCGCCAACACAGCGCTACCGTCCACGAGGTACCGGATTCCCGGAGGAGGCTGGACCTCAAGCTCCCCGCTCCCGGATCCTCGCGATGACGAGATCTTCAGGACCGGGATTGCCTCAGCCGGGAAGTTGGCCAACGCTTCGCGCAGCGCCGCGAGGTGCTCTTCCGACCCGGGGCCCTCGGGGGGCAGGTACGGGCGGACGATCGCCTCGACCGGATTGTCCCGAGCCAGCTCCAGGGCCGCCTGCATTGCGGCTCGGTCATCCGAAGCGGAGCCAGCGCGCTGGTCGAGCAGGATGTACCGCGCTCCCCACCGCTCCACCGCATCTCGCATTGCAGAAGCCGGGTCGTACGACGCCTCCCCGTCGCTGCCGAAGTCCATCACATAGGCGACCGGCTGGACGCCGTGGTCGCGCATGGTGTCGACTACCTCGGACGCCAGGTCGGGGCGAGAGGCCACCACCCCCATGTTCAGCTTCAGGCGCGCCAGGCGGCGCGCACCGTTGGCGGCGTCCTTGCCGACGATCAGGCTCGGGTCCACGCCGATCCGCCACGGCAGCGCGGGCCGGTCGGTCACGTCCGCCGCGAGGATGCGGGCGCCGCCGCCGGGCTCGGGGCGGATCAGGTCGATCAGCGTCATCATCGCCCAGAACGCGCCCTGCTCGGCCGGGGCCTCGATAGTCACGGCCGCCGGGCCAACGTTCAGGTGGTACGACTCGCACGCGGGCCAGTCGGTGACCTCAGGCTGAGCGACGGAGACCGTCACGGTGGCCGCGACACGCTGCGTGGGGCGGCCGGTCGCGTCCTCGATCGCCTCCTGCAGCATCTCAGCCGCTGCCGGCAGGAGGCGTGGCGTGAAATCCGCATCAATCCGCAGGCCGTCGCCGGAGGCCAGCACCAGGTCATCCCCCGGGCGGAAGATGGGGCGGTCGGCGACGCTTACCTCGGCGGGCGGGCCGATGATGACGTGGTCGATCGAGGCGCGCGCGCCGCGATCGCCGACCAGGCGCACCATCAGCTCCGCGGGGCCACCGGGGCCGGTGTCGAAGTTCGCGCTCAGTTCGCCGCGCTCGATGCCGTCCACCGTGACCTCGGCGAGCACCACGCCATCGGCGACGCGCACCAAGCTGGCAATTGCGCAGTCGTTGCCGTCGGCCCAGCAGGTAGCGAGCAAGCGCAGGCTCAGGGCGCGATCCGGCGGCAGCTCCACGATCTGCATGACGCCGCCGTCACCGTCATCGCGGAGCTGCAGGTAAAGGCTGTGGTCGCCATCCGGGCGGGGCGGGCGCAGCATGCGGAATGAGCCCGGCAGCGGGCGCCAGTGGTCGGCGTAGGTGTATCCGCCGGAGGCGAAGTCCGCGTTGGCGACCAGGTCCTCGGCGGCAAGCGGCGCGGCGACCATCAGCGCGACGGCCAGGCACAGGACTGCCCGGGGCAGAGCCATGCAATCACCGTCCTCGTGGGTCGGTTGGTGGTCACTGGAAGTACCCGCTCTCGGCGTCCTGCCAGCCCTCGGCGCTGGCGACCTTCCAGCCGCCGCGCTCGCGGCGCAGCTCGCCGCGGACCGTCAGGTGGTTCGACTGACCGGGCATGGCGGGGCCGCCGACGGAGTAGTCCACCTCGGCGGCGAAGGTGGCGCTGTCGCCCTGCACCTCGACGCTGGTGACCTGCACGCTCAGGTCCATGGTCGAGCGGTCGCGGGCCCCGGCCATCACCAGGCGCTGGACAGCGCGGCGGTCGAGCCCGCGGGTGTCGTGGTAGTCCTCGGAGACGTAGCGCATCACGTCGGAGGTCTTGCGCTGCTCGACGGCGCGCTGCACGTCCGCGATCAGGCGCAGGATCTGCTGCTCGTCGCTGAGCGGCTCGGGGCGGGTGAGCAGGTACCACGCGCCGCCGGCACCGATCACCACAACCACGAAGACCCAGGGCACGAGTCTGCGCAACATCATCCGCCCTCCTCACTACCCCGAGGTACTCAACTTCACCGCGCGGCGCGATGGTTCCTGCGTTGGGCGTACGCGACGGGAGGGGGCGGTACACGAGTGCGCCGGCCGCGCGGGGGGCGGCGCGCGGCCGGCGACGGGTGAACCGAGGTGCGCTTAGCTGCGCGGCTTGAGTATTCGCTCGGCCACCGTATCTGCATCGACTCTGTAGGTGCCCGCCTCGATCTGCGCCTTGAGCTGTGCGACGCGCTCCGCGCGCACCTCGGGGGCCTCGGCGAGGGCCGCCCGCGCGGCCCGGATCTCCTCGGCGTAGTGGCTCAGCGCCGGCCGGTCGACCTCACCGGCGGCGCCCGCCACGCCCGAACCATCCACCGGGGACACGCCATCCGCGCCGGCGGGCCTCACGCCACCCACGCCGCCGCGACCGATGCTGTGCAGCCTGCTCGGGTCTATCTTCAACTCGCTACCTCCGTCCCCGGGGCTGACTCCCGCCTCCCGACATGGATCAGTACCCTTATCGGCCGGGGCCGGGAGGACTTGAGCCCGACGGGGCACCTTTTTCGCGGCCGCACGCCTACGGACGGATCGACGCCCTGACCTGTTGCATGTCTTCCGCGCTCAGCGGCCCCAGCAGCGTGAAGCGGTAGCCGCCCGCCTGCCAGGTGATCGAGCGGCCGCGCCGCAACGTGTCCCTGGGGCCCGTGCCGGGGCGCTGGAAGAGGCTGAAGGTCTCCGCGCCATTGCTGAAGGGCAGCCACAGGGCGGCCTGGCCGCCGAGCTGGATGACCGCCACGCGATCGTTCTGGAAGCTGTAGCCCGGCGGCAGGTACTCGGGCAGCACTGCCTGGAAGCCGGCGCGCTGCTCCGCCCGGGACAGCGGCATGCGCTCGGGAGCGCGCGCGGCGGCGATGACCGTGGCGCCGGCGGGCGGCTGGAAGTCGAAGGTGCCGGGTGGGAAGCTCGGGGCGTAGTTGATGCGCGTGAAGTAGGCCGAGGACTTGACGCGCCCCTGCGGATCAAAGCGCTGGGTCTTGAGCGTCACCCAGGACTGGCCGTCCACCCACGACTTCTTCACCGGAACGCCCTGCTGGGTGTATACCTTGATCACATGCGCGGTGCGGCCCGCGATGGCCTCCGTGCCGCAGTACTGCAGGCGCATATGCTCGGCGACGCGCTCGAGGTCACGAAGTCGCTGCTGGACGACGCGCTCGACAGGTGCGAGCTGGGTGCGCACGACGCGCTGGGTGTGCGGGTCGTACTCCCATTGCACCCGATCCACGATCAGGCACATCGTTCCCGCCTCGGAGTCGGGAGCGGTCACCGTGATGCGCGTGCGATGGGGAGCCTGGCACTGCACCTGCTGCTCGACGCCGCGCACCTTTTCCCCGCCCTCGAAGATCACCACGGTGCGCATGCCGGCGAAGTCAACCGTGCCTCGCGCCAGGATCGACCGGCGCAGAATCTCCAGGGGATCGTCCATCTGCGCCAGGGCGAAGGCGGTCACGACCGTTGCGACGCCGGCGATGGCCGCCAGCCTGCCCAGCCTGCTCATGAGTGCGCTTCGCTTCCTCGTTGCCATACTCCTGGATGCTTCGAGACCGTAGTGCGTCAGTCAGCACCGCCGGCGGACGCCTGCCGCCCGCGTCGGGTTCGGCTCAGCGGTAGTAGGTCACCAGGGTCACGCCCGGATCATCGGCCAGCGCCTGGCTGGCCTCCAGCGCACGATGGCGCAGCAGCAGCTCGTCATACTCCGCCTGACCGGGGACCTGCCCCTGCGTGGTCGCGACCACCGTCTCCGGCTCGTTGCCCGCCGGCTGCTGGCCGTGGTAGAGGACGCTCCCCCCCGCCACGGCGAGGGCCAGCGCCACGCCCACCGCCGCGGCGCGCGCCCATGCGGGCTGATCCTGCGGGACAAACCACGCAGCCACGCGGCCCGGCAGCCCCACCTGGGCCTCCTCGTCGGCGAGGCGCGCCAGGACGCCCTCGGTCAGGCCCACGGGGGCCTGCTCGTCGGGCAGCGAGCGCAGCATGATGCGCGTCTCACGCAGCAGCATCGCCTCCAGCCGGCACGCCTCGCACTCGGCCAGGTGCGCCAGCACCTCCGCGCTCAGCTCGTCGGCGTCGCCCCAGCAAATGACCAGGTTCTCGCGGACTTCCACGCACGTCATCGGTCTCGACCTCCAGCTCCCCGCATCCGGGCCGGGGAGTACGTCCTGTGCGGCGCATGGCTGCGCGGCGCTACTGCTCGACTTCTATCTCGCCCGCCTCGACCAGCGACTGCAGACGCTCCTTGAGCTGGTTGCGCGCGTTGAACAGCCGGCTCTTCACCGTGCCCAGCGGCACATCCAGGATCTCGGCGATGTCCTCGTAGGTCTCGCCCTGCAGCTCGTAGAGGATCATCACGTCCCGCAGCTTCTCGGGCAGGTCCATGATCGCCCGGCGCACGGCCAGCTGCGTCTCGCGCGTGCCGGTCGCATCCTCGGGGCCACCGGTATCGTCGGCGATCTCCCGTTCGTATTCGCCGTCGTCGGACTCGAGCGGCTCGTCCAGCGAGAACGCCGACACGTCATTGCGCTTGCGGCGGCGCACCACGTCGATCGCCAGGTTGCCGGCGATGCGATACAGCCAGGTGTGGAAGCTGGCCGCGCCGCGGAACCTCGGCAGCGAGCGGTAGGCTCGCACGAACGCCTCCTGCGTCACGTCCTCGGCCTCGTACGGGTCGCCGAGCATCCGCGAGACGTAGCTGTATATCTTGTCCTTGTACTCATCCACCAGGCGACCGAAGGCCCGCCTGTCGCCGCGCTTGGCGCGCTCGACGAAGCGCTCGATCTCCGCCTGTGAGAGTGTTGCGGCCTTGGCCATTCGCGTAGACGCTACGCCCCTGCGATTGTTCAGACTGCCTGCGGGAAGCATTGCTCACAACCGCCCCAACAGGCCTACTGGTCGAACAGGTTCCCCGGCGACTCGTGGCCGGGCTCGTGACCTTCGGCCGATGCGCCCTCGGCCGGAGGCGGTGGCTCCAGGCGCCCGCCCGGTGCGTTGCCGCGCGCGCCGACGAAGATGTAGCGGTCGAACAGGCGCTGGAAGTCCGACCACTGGTTGCCTGCCGCCGCGCCGTCGCGGATCACCTGGCCGAAGTACTGCACGTGTGCGTCCAGGTTGTCGGCGTAGTGCAGCGCGCACGCCTCGGCGGTCATGGGCAGCACCGGCGCGCCGTACTCCCGCTGCCCGTGGTGCGAGAGCAGCAGGTGTGTAAGGCGATTCGCCAACTCCTGCGGAAACCCCTCGATGCGGGCGATCGCCTGGTTGACCATGCGGTCGGTCAGCACGGTGTGGCCGACCAGCCGGCCCTGGTCAGTGTACTCGATTGTAGCGCTGCACTCAAGCTCGGTCACCTTGCCGATGTCGTGCAGCAGCGCCCCGGCCATGAGCAGATCCCGATCCAGCTCGGGGTGCACGCGCGCGACCGTCTCCAGCACCTCGACCACGCCCACGGTGTGCTCGATCAGCCCGCCGATGTACGAATGGTGCAGCGACTTGGCGCCGGGCGCGCGCGCGAAGCGGTCCACGAACTCCTCGTCGCCGAAGAACTGCTCGAGCAGCGCGCTCAGGTGCGGCTCGCGCACGCTGTCGGCGATCTCGAGTACGCGCGCGCGCAGGTCGTCGAGGTCGTGCGTGGTGCTGCGCATCAGCTCGGCGCGCGCGATCTCCTCGGGCTCGGCCTTCTTCAGCCGCTCGATCACGAGCTGCTTCTGGCCGCGGTACTCCTCGACCACGCCGCGCACGGTCACCGCGTCGCCCGCACCGAAGAGGGCGGCGGCCTCCTCGGCGTTGTCCCACATGCGCGCGGGGATCTCCCCGCTGGCGTCGCCCAGCGTCAGCGACAGGTACTGGCCGGGCTTGCTCTTGAAGCTCGCCAGCGACTTGTCGCGCGCGGCGTAGGTGCCGGTGATGCGGTCCCCGACCTCGAACTCGCCGATCGTCTTCGTGGCCATGCCATCAGTTCCCCTCGTTGGTGGTCTGCGCGTCCCCGGTCTCCGGCTCGGGCATGTGCCGCCCGAGTTCGGCGCGTAGATTGTCGATGCCATCCTGCATGACCTGCGCGATGTGGTCCGGCACGTTCACCATCCGCGCCTCCGCCGCGTGCAGCGCCTGCCACGCCTCCGCGTAGTCGCCGTGGCCCATGAGGAGCCGAACGTGGCTCATCCACGGGTTCGGCTGGTCGGAGTTGGCGGCGATGCCCTGCTCGCTCGCCTCCAGCGCTGCCTCCCAGTCGCCAGCCTGCTCGTGGATGCGTGCCAAGGTACCCCACGATCCTCATGGGCTGAGCCCCATCTCCTCCTGGATCTCGATTGCGCGCGTGAGGTCAGCGATGGCGCCCTCGTGGTCCCCGGCGCGGCTGCGGGCATGACCCCGCAACTCAAGCGGCGGCCAGAAGCCCGGATCGATCTCCACCGCGCGGACGTACTCCGCCAGCGCCGCCTCGCTGTCGGCCCTGGACAACTGAAGGCCCCGCATCCAGTGGATCATGGGGTCATCGGGATTCAACTCGAGCATCTCGTCCCACGCCTGAAGCGCCTCGTCGGTCGAGCCCAGCGCCCAGAGGGTCATCGCGCGCAGCTCGCGCACACGCATCGCCCGCGGCTCCAGCTCGAGCGCCCGGTCAAGGCAGGCCAGGGCTTCCGACAGCCCATCACGGAACTCGGCCACGCGCGCCATCCACTGATGCATGCGGTAGTCCTCAGGCGCGAGGCGCAGCGCCTCCTCCCAGTCGTCCACGGCCGGCAGCGGGCTGTCGCCGCGCCGCACTATGGCCAGGCCGCGGAACAGATACGCCTCCGCATCCTCCGGGTCGTCGGCGATGCGGTCGGTGCACAGCTCCAGCGCCCGCTGCAGGTCTGCCTCTCGCGCATCCTCGTCGTCGTAGCGATCATAGACCAGCGCGCGCCCGAGCCACGCCTCGATCAGCGTCGGGTCCGCCTCGATGGACGCGGTGTAATCGCGCAGCGCCATGTCGAAGCGCCAGCGCTGCTCGG
Source organism: Candidatus Zipacnadia bacterium (assembly GCA_029820295.1). Classification (GTDB taxonomy): domain Bacteria; phylum Armatimonadota; class Zipacnadia; order Zipacnadales; family UBA5352; genus JALGVA01. Next base: position 20,234 of record JALGVA010000018.1, on the reverse strand, counting down.
CGGCCTGCGCGCGGGCCAGCAGCGCCTCGGCGCACTCCGGGGCGCCAACCAGCACCCGCGTGCACAGGTCGATGACCTCGTCGACCTTGCGCAGCAGCAGGCCCTCCTCGACCTGCGCGCGCACGTCCTCCCACGCCGGTGGCGCCTGCTCCTGCGCGAGGGCGCAGGTCCCGAGCGCCAGCAGCGCGACGATCGGCAGTGCGCGCGTCAGCTTGCTCCTCAGCATCTTCATCGCCCCCGGGTCACATCTCTTCGATGATCTGCGTCCCGTCCTCGCGCAGGCGGATGTTGCCGAAGCTCACCGCGCCGATGCGCCCGTCATCGACCGGCGGCGCGAGCACCAGCAGCGTCTTGCCCGCGTCCCCCACCCCGCGGAGCAGGCCCAGCGCAAGCCCGATGCCCTCCGCGTCGCTCAGCCCCACCAGCATCCCCTGCAGCCGCCCCTCGAGCCTCGGCCACGCCGTGCCCCAGCGCCACGGCCTGCCCCCGTAGACCGCGCGTCCCGCCAGCGGGATGCGCCGGACGGTCGCGCCGGCCAGGCACTCGCGAAAGCGCTCCTCGCGCCACTGCCGCCGGCGCGCGGGGCTGCGCGCCTCCACCGCCGGGGCCGGCTGCAGACGATGCACGCGCGCTTCATCGGGTCGGATGGCGCGAGTAATGGCGGTCAGCCGATCCGGGCTGTCCTCGATCAGTACGACATCGGTGGGCCGCACGAGGTCCATCTTGGCGCGCTTGAGGGCCACCGCCCCCAGGCCGTCCACGTAGCCGGAGGTGTCGAGCACCAGCCACGCCGCGCCGGCCTCGCGGGCGCGCTCGCACGCCCGCCAGGTGGCGGTTGCGGTGCCCAGCGGCCGGCGGGCGGGTGAGATCTCGCCCACGAAGATGAACTCCGAGGCGTCCGCGCCGACCATCCGCCAGCCCACGGTCCCGGGCGGGCCCAGGACCGACTGGCCGAGGTCGGAGTCGGCGATGGCCGCCGGCCCGCGCGCTGCAAGCTGCTCGGCGAGCCAGCGGGTGAGGACGGTCTTGCCCGTGTCCACGCCGCCGATGACCATGATCGTGCCGGTCTCGCCCGAGAGCGCGTCGAGCAGGTCGAGCCAGGCGGCGGGCATCGCCGGATCCGTCATCGCTCCGCCAGCCCCAGGTAGCGCTCGGCGAGGATGACCGCGGCCCAGTCGTCGATGGGCTCGGGCGGGAGGCGCAGGCCCTCGGGGAGCAGCCGCCACAGGCCGCGTGGCGGGTTCTCGCGCCAGTAGCGCCGCCGCGCCAGGAGCGTGGTCATATGCTCATCGACCTCATGGACGGGCAGGTCGGGCGCAGTGGCCTCGACGGCGGCGCGCACTTCTCGGGCGCCGGTGCGTTCGCCCAGGATGACGGTGGCGGCGCGATGCTCGCTGGCGAGGGCGACGACGGCGGGGCCGATCTCAGGCGTGGGCACGATGGCGCGGGCGAGCACGGCGCCGTCGGCGGCCACGGCGGCGAGGCCGCACTTGTCGCGTCCCGGGTCAATGGCGACGACGGCTGCCTCGGGCACGAATGGGCCTCCCGGCTGAACATGGCGGCGATGCCGCTCCACAACGGCGGCAACGACCGGGGGCGCGCATAGGCCCGCCCCTCCCGAACGGCAACGACCATCACTCAGGGCGACGCGTCGGCGGGGGTGACCTCGATGTCGAGCAGCAGCGGACCCCGCGTGTAGGCGTCCTCCGCCGCGGTCACGCGTACGCGCATCTGGCCGTCGCCCGCGCGGATCTCGTCCACCGCCGAGAACAGGTGCGCGAAGTCGATGGTCCCGTAGTTGCCGGTGTCGGGATGGGGCAGCATGCCCTCGGTAACCGCGCGGGCGCGCACCACGCTGGTGGGGCGGTTGGCGATGTGCAGCCACAGCTTCTCGAAAGCCTGCAGCGCGGTGTCGCTGGCGGGGACGGTGAACTCGTCAAGCACCTCACCGGCGTGGAAGACCAGGCGGTTGGGGGTCGCCCAGAACTCGACGGCGAGCTGACCGCCGTCGCCCGGGAAGTAGCGCCGAAAGGCGCGCACGATCACGACCCACTCGTCCGCACCGCCGGTGCGCAGCTCCGACGCCACGTTGCGCACGATCATCCCTTCGGGCACCTCGCTGCCGGCCGCCCAGCGCGGGATGGGCGCCACCACGATGACCGCGCGCCCGTTGCCACCTTCCACCGCCCCACCTCGCTTGGCGACCACGCTGGCGAGGTGCAGCAGCTCGTAGAGGTCGGCCTCCATCTGATCCTGGGTCTCGTCGGCCGCGATGACCACGCGGATCAGCTCGTCGCCCGGCTCGAAGGCAGGCTGCCGGCTCGCCACCAGCTCGTGGCGGCGCAGGACCTGCTCGAGCTGCGCCTGAACGTCGGCCAGTTTCTGCTCGGCGTCCGTCAGGCGGCTGATACGGCTTCTGAGTTCCATCTCGGCCTGGGCAAGTTGATCCTGAATGTCCTCGATCTGCGGACTGATATTCTCGATCTGCAGGCGCAGTTGCTCGACGCGGGCCGCTTGCCTGTCGACCTCCGCCCGCTTGGCGTCAAGTTCCTCCTGCGTCGTGTCCAGATCGGCCTCGGCGCTCGCCAGTTCCGCCTCCGCCGACCGCAGATCATCCCGGGCGGCAGTCAGGTCGTTCTGGAGCTGCTCGCGGCGCGCGGTGAGACTCTCGACACGGCCGGCGAGCTCCTCGCGACGCGCATTGAGTTCGGCGATCTGTTCGCGCTGTTCGGCGGTGGTGCTCTCGAGTTTGGCGGCGGTGTCCTCAGCGGCGTCGGCCCGCTCCTCGGCGTCGGCAACCTTGTGCTCGTACTCGGCCACCTGGCCCTGAAGTTTGGTGACTTCACCGCTCAGCGTCTCGCGCTGCTGGATGATGCTGCGGAGCTGGAAGACCGCGATGCGGGCGTACTGGGAGCCCAGCGTGGCGACGCCGAGGCCCAGCAGCGGGAGGATGGCGCCCACGATGGCGGCGATGAGCCGCGCCGAGCCCCGCGGACGCATACCGAAGAGGGTGATGCGACGCTTGCCCAGCGCCGCGCCCACGAGGTCGCCCAGGTACGCGATGAGCGCACCGAGGACCGCCAGTCCGACGAATAGCGCGATCGTGTAGGTTGCCATCGTGTTACGGCTCAGGGCACGGCGCCGGGCGGCGGGCGGCTACTGCGAGGCGCGCAGCAGCAGGCCCGCTCCCACCAGGTACAGCAACACGTTCGGGGTCCAGGCCATCAGCGCCGGGTCCGCCACCCCCCTCTCGCCAACGAGCGTCAGGGTATGCAGCACCACGTAGTAGACGAAGATCACCAGCAGCGACAGGCCCATGCCGATGCCGCGCGAGGAGCGCTGGCGCTGGACGCCCAGCGCCACGCCCAGCACCGCGAAGCCCACGCAGGCCCACGGCAGCGCAAGGCGGATGGCATAGTGCTGGCGCAGGCGGTTGGCCCAGGCCGGTCGGCCCTGCTCGTCCGCCAGCCCGGCCTGCTCCTGCAGCTCCGCCAGGGACATGTCGTCGGGCAGCTTGCGGACGCGCTCTACCTCCTCGGGCGTGCGGCCGATAGGCACCATCATCCGCGGCACGTCGGCCGTGAACTGCTCGCCGTCGATCCACTTGGTGTAACGAACATTCTCCAGGATGAGGTACTGGCCCTGCCAGCGCGCGACCTCCGCCTCGTACAGCTCCGCCCGCGGGCCGAGGGTGAAGTCGACCACGGTGGCGCCGCTGAGCGTGAGGCTGTCGGGGTCGAAGGCGCGCGCGTGCACCCAGCGCTCGACGTGATCCTCGTCGTCGCGGATCTCCAGCGCCAGGTCCTTGTCAGTGGCGACCGTGCTGTGCACCTCACGCGCGATCTCGAAGGCCCGGTCTTTGGCGCCGGGGACAACGCTCTCGTTGATGGCGAGGCCCGCGATGGACACGACGAAGCCGACGACGATGATCGGCCTGGCGATGCGCATGATCGAGATGCCGCCGGCGCGCATGGCCACCAGTTCGCCATCGCCGCTCAGCCGCGCCATGCCCATCAGGCTGCCGAAAATCGTAGCCATGGGGAAGGTGAGGGTGATCACGGCCGGCAGCTCGAGGAAGAAGATGCGCACCGCCGCCCACGCCGGGAAGCCCTGCTGGTAGATCAGGCGCAGCATCTCATAGAGAAGTTGGACGCCGACCAGTACGGCGAGAAACGCCCCGATCCCGAACAGGAACGGGGGAAGCATCTCGGTCAGTACGTAGCGGTCGAGGCGTCTCATTGGGAGCTTCCAGCTATCAGCTACCAGCTACCAGCTACCGGCTAGCGGCAACGGCGGGAGCCGTCGGTGAACGCGTACGCATCCCGGCCGTTCGCCGTCCCCGGTTGCCGGTTGCCCGTTCCCGGTTCCCGGCCGTTCGCCGTTCCCATGCCCCATCCCCCATCCCCGATGCCCGGCCGTTCGCCGTTCCCCATGCCCCCTCCCCCATCCCCCATGCCCGGCCGTCCTCACATCTGGAAGCGGTCGCCCAGGTAGTACCGGCGGGCTATCGGGTCGTTGGGCAGCTCGGCGGCCGGGCCCTGCGTGCGGATCTTGCCCTCGGAGATGATGTACGCGCGGTCGCAGATGCCCAGCGTCTCGCGCACGTTGTGGTCGGTGATGAGGATGCCGATCTGGTCCGAGACCAGATCCGCGACCAGGCTGCGGATGTCATCGATGGCGATGGGGTCCACGCCGGTGAAGGGCTCATCGAGCAGGATGAACGATGGCTGGGTGCACAGCGTGCGGCCGATCTCGACGCGCCGGCGCTCGCCGCCGGAGAGCACCGCGCCGCGGTCGTCGGCGCGTGCGGTGAGCCCCAGACGCTCGAGCAGCTCGTCGGCGCGCGCACGCTGGGCCTGGCGCGACAGTCCCTGCATCTCCAGGATCAGCAGCAGGTTCTCGCGCACGGTCAGGCGGCGGAAGACCGAGGGCTCCTGAGCCAGGTAGCCCAGCCCGCGACGGCAGCGCTCGTGCATGGGGAAGGGCGCCAGATTCACGTCGTCGAGCAGCACCGTGCCGGCGTCGGAGCGCACCAGGCCCAGGATCATGTAGAAGCTGGTGGTCTTGCCCGCCCCGTTGGGGCCCAGCAGGCCGACGATCTCGCCGCGCTGCACGTGCAGGTCCACGCCATCCACGACGCGTCGGCCGCCGTAGCTCTTGACCAGCCCCTCGGCCATAAGCGACATGTGCTACTGCTCCCCGGGAACGTCCACTTCGGTAGTGACCTCGAAGGTGCCCGGGCGCGCGGTCAGGGTGCTGGTGCGCAGGTTGACGATGATGGTCTCGCTCTCGAGGTGAGCCGCCTCGGCCTCGCCCTCGGGAAGCGTGACGATGTCGGCCACGACGTTGCCGCTCATGACCACGGTGTCCTCAGCCTTGGAATAGGTGGCGCGTTGCGTGCATGACGCGGTGATGCGCCGGCGGCGGCCATCGACATCGGGGGCGGTGAGCAGGTCCAGGCTCACCGGGCCCGCGGCGGTGGCGCCGTGAATCTCCTCCAGGCGCTGATCGGCATCGATCTCCATGCGCGGGGAGCGCAGTTGCGCCTTGTGCAGACCCTCAACGACCATCGAGGCCGGGTTGCCTGTGACTACGATGGTATTGTGGGCGAAGTCCCACTGCAGCTCGTTGAAGACGAGCCTGCCCGTCCGCGTCTGACGCACCTGCTGAGCGGTGACGCCCGCGACGACGAGGGCGATCAGACCCACGACCATGTACACGACTGCCGTCCGCTTCATGGTTGCGCTATCCTCACATCCATCGCTTGTCTCCAGCCGCGGGCTACTCACGGCGCACGAGTTCCCCGTGCTTCAGACGGCAGGTCATCGCTCGATTGTCGATGACCGCCTCCCGGACGTGCGCGGCGTACGAGCCGCCGCGGAACTGCACATCTCCGGTGGCGATCAGCTTTTGGGTGTTGAACTGGTATTCAACCTTGGCGGCGGAGAAGCTGAAGTCGCCCTGCTCGAGTTCGATCGTCACGCCCTCGGAAAACTGCAGCAGCTTCATGTCATAGTCGGCGGTCATGATAGGCGCATCGATGGTCAGGCCCTCGAAGCCCTCGCCCTCGAACTCCCAGTGCACCTGCTCGGCCCGTGCGGTGCGCCCCTGCTGGTCCAGCTCGATCTCGCCGCCGAAGCTGGCGCGCCAGATGACCGCACCCGCTTCATCGGCGACGGTCAGCTCGGTGCCCGAGACCTGGATGGGGCCCTCGGTGGTGGGCTCCTGCTCGCCGGGCTGGCGGATCAGCGGGACCTCCTTGTTCAGCTCCCAGTCCTCGACCGCGGTAGGCCGCCCGCGCGTGGCGACGAAGATCACCGTCACCACCAGTGCGACGCCCGCGATGATGAGAATGGCGAGGCCCAGCCGCGCCCTCATCCCCTCACCCCACCGGTTCGGCGAAGCGGAACCTGGTGATGGCGGCCAGCGATGTCAGGCCGTCGGTCCAGCGGATTTTCTTACCCTCCGCCACGCTGCGCGGGTAGTAGTGGATGGGCACTTCAGTGATCTCCTGGCCGCGGGCGCGTGCCTCGATGACAAAGCGCGCCACCAGCTCCACGTCCAGATCGAAGCCGTCGCTGACCAGGTCCATGCGCTGCAACAGCGCGGTGGGCGCGAGCTTGTAGCAGGTGGCGATGTCGGTCAGGTCCGTGCCAAAGAGCGTGTTGAAGTAGTCGCTGAGCAGCCGGCGCCCCACGTCGAATGATGACGGCGGCAGCTTCGAGCCCTCCCGCGCCGCCCCGAGCATGCGCGAGCCCAGCACGCACAGCACGTCGGGGCGCTCGATCTCGGCCAGCAGCGCCGGATAGTCCTGCGGATCATACTCCAGGTCGGCGTCCTGGATGATCAGGTACTCCCCGCGCGCCGCGGCGATGCCCTTCTTCACCGAGTTGCCCTTCATGCGGTTGCGATCCTGCAGGATCACGCGCACCTCGGGCAGGTCGAGGTCTTCGACGATCTCGCGGGTGCCGTCGGTGGACAGGTTGTCGATGATGACGATCTCCTTGTCGATGTCCACCGCGCGCACCCGCGCCAGGATGTCGAGGATCGTCCCCCGCTCATTGTAGACCGGCATGATGACGCTTAGTTTCATGGGGTCAGCCACGTTGGGTCGGCGTCTACTGCGGAGCCTGGTCGCCGCCAAGGTCCGAGATGGCTCGCTCAAGGCATGTCAGCAGCTCTGGAAGATCGCGAAGAACCGTGTCCCAGAGAATGTCCGCATCAATCAGATCGTACGCATGGATGAGCCGATTGCGCATCCCGATCATCTCGTCCCACGGGATCTCCGGGAGCGAACGCCGCATCTCCACGGGAAGACGGGTGGCGGCCTCACCGATCAGCTCGACGAGACGGGTGATGGCCAGGGCGAACACCTTGTCGTCGTCGAAGTCGGCACGTGTCTTGCCGGCAGACATCTCCAACGCGTCGGCAGCGAAGTCCCGCATGTGCCGTAGACTGATGAGTGCGTCATGCTCCGTCATAGAGCACCTCCGCCTCCGCCAGGACGCGATCGCGGAAGTACCTGCTCAGCATCTTCGGCGTGTTCAGGTCCACCTTGCGCCCGACGATCTCTGACAGATCGATTTCGATGCCGGCGAGGGTGATCAGCCCCACCCGCGCTTCGGGCTCGAACTCGACGATCAGGTCGATGTCACTATCGGGTCGGAAGTCCTCGCGCAGCACCGAGCCGAAGGCCATCAGCCGGCGGATGTGGTTGCGCCGGCAGAACTCGGCGAGTTCCTCCGCGGGCACGTCAATCATCAGCGACATGGCGGCCGCCTCCCCATCCTCCAGACGCTTCGCGGGGCGCAGTCGTTCCGCGCGCTACACCTCGATGTGCGCCAGGTTGTCGCGATACCAGGTGAAGGTCCGGCGCAGGCCCTCGGCGCGCGGTACCTGCACCTCCCAGCCCAGCAGGCGACGGGCGCGCTCGGCTGAGACGACCTGGTCCTGCAACTCGCGTGTGGCCTCGCCCAGCACCTGCGGCTGCAGGTCGGGGCGCCCGGCGATCTCCGCCATCTCGCGGAAGATCGACAGCACGCTCACTCCCTCGCCACTGCCGATGTTGAAGGCCTCTCCCATGTGCCGGCCGGCGAGCAGTGCACCCATCACACGCATGTAGCCATCCACCGCGTCCGCGACGTAGATGTAGTCGCGCACCGGCGTCCCGTCGGAGCGGATCGTCGGCCGCTCGCCGCGCAGCAGCGCACGGAGAGTGCCGGGGACGATGCGGTTGAAGTTCAGGTCGCCCGGACCGTAGATCTGGGCGCAGCGCACCACGCCCGTGGGCAGGCCCCAGGCGGCATGGTAGCCGCGCGCGATGATGTCGGCACAGGCCTTGGAGGCGTCGTAGGGGAACAGCCCGAGCAGCGCATCGTCCTCACGATAGGGCAGATAGTCGTGGTGCCCGTATGCCTTATCGGAGCCGGCGATGACCAGCGCGTGCGGGTCGCCGTCGTCCTGCCAGATACGGCGCGCGCACTCGAGCACGATGTACGTGCCACGCACGTTCGCCTCGAAGGTCCCCAGCGGGTTGCTCAGCGCGCGGGTAACATCGGCCTGCGCGGCCAGGTGCACCACGATCTGCGGGCGATGCTCATCGAACAGCGCCTGCATCTCCTCCAGGTTGGAGATGTCGCCCTCGATCAGATCGGTGCGGCGGATGGCCGGCGACATGCTCAGGTAGGACTGTCGGATCATCCACAGATCGACGCCGATCACCTCGGCGCCGGCCTCCGCCAGACGCTCGATGAGATGCCCGGCGACGAAGCCATGCGCCCCGGTGACCAGCACCTTACGACCCGCGAGCTGCGCCATGGGGACCTCCCTGTCGGCTGCCAGCTACCAGTTACCAGCATACGGCAACGACGACGGCAGACGGCAGACGGCAGACGGCGAACGGCTGACGGCGACGACGCAGGGCGCGATCACCGCGTCCAGGGCGCGTTGCCCGACTCCCACAGCTCATTGAGCATCACGCCGTCCTTGTAGGTGTCCATGCATGCCCAGAAGCCTTCGTGGGGGCGCGCGACGAGCTGGCCGTCGGCGACCACGCGTGGCAGGCAGTCGCCTTCCAGATTGTCTCCCGGCCTCAGGTAGTCGAAGATGCGGCGGCTGAAGACGAAGAAGCCGCCGTTGATCCAGCCCGGCAGCGCCGGCTTCTCCTCGATCTGCTCGACGACGCCATCGGCGTCGAAGGCCACGTGTCCGTACTGCGACCGCGCCCGTACCACCGTCACCGTGGCCACGCGCCCGTGAGCGCGGTGGAAGTCGATGAGATCGTCAAGGTTGATGTCCGCGAGTCCGTCCCCGTAGGTGACCATGAAGTCGTCGTCATCGGCCACGTAGCCCTGCACGCGCCGCACGCGCTCGCCGGTGAGTGACTCGATGCCCGTGTGCGCGAGGGTGACCTGCCACGCCGGGCCGTGCTGCCCCAGGCGCGTGATGTGGGGTACATCGCCGTCGCCGCCCAGCTCCAGGCGCAGGTCGCTCTGCAGGAAGGGCGCGTGGTGCAGGAAGTAGTCGACGATCTGCTCGCCGCGGTAGCCCAGGGTGAGCACGAAGTCGGTGATCCCCCCGGCGGCGAACTTGCGCATGATGTGATAGACGATCGGCTGGCCGCCGATCTGGAAGAGGGCCTTGGGCAGGGGCGCGTCCTCACCGACGAGGCGAATCCCCTTGCCCCCCACCAGCAGAACCACCTTCATGTAGGCCTCCGGGGCGGCCGATGGCGACGCCGCGTGGCACACGGGCATGGCCGCGTGCGGCGTTGCCTCACCGGCCGCCGTGTGCTACAGTGCCGTGAGACGACTATGGGCGAACGTGACCGCTGCACTCAACATAACACGCCAGAGGCCGGGTGGCGCTCCAGCCTCTGGTCGAGGCGCTTCCTGCCTGTCTGCATCGGCGCCTACCTGGTCCTCGGAGCGGCCTGGGCAACCCTCGTCCCGCTCGGTCAGGCCCCCGACGAGCCGGGGCATTTCCGCTACGCCGCGTTCCTCGCTCAGCACGGCCGGCTGCCCGACTACTACGCCGATAGCGCGGGCTATGAGAGCTACCAGGCGCCCCTATATTACACGCTGGCCGCGGCGGTTGGCAAGCTGGCCGGGATCGGCGGCGAAGCGCCCGCAGAAGGCGGACAGGCGCCTCCCGCGGCACTGGCGGCGAGCAACGATGAGATCATCGCGCGCCTGCCCCACTACCCCACCGTGCGCACGGGCCAGCACGCCCTGGCGCTCGATGCGCTGCGCCAGGCCGCCCGCTTCACCCCCGCGCAGCGGCGCGCGTGGCTGGCCATGCGCCTGCTGACCGTACTGTTGGGCGCCCTGGGCCTGTTCCTGGGCTACCGCATCGTGTACCTGATCTTCCCCGACCGGCCGTGGCTGGCGGCGACCGTCGCCGCGGCGCTCGCGACCCATCCCATGTACACGCACATCAGCGCCGCCGTGGGCAATGACCCGCCGACGGTCGTGGCGATCGGCCTGACCATGCTGCTGGCGCTGCTGATCCTGCGCAACGGGCCGACGCCCCGGCGCGTGGCGTTGCTGGGGCTGGCGTGGGGCGTGGGGATGCTGACTAAGGACTCGGCCAACGTCGCCCTGCCGCCGGCGCTGCTGGCGCTGGTCTGGGCGGCGGGCCGGCGGCGCGAGCCCGAGCACGCGGACACCATCCTCACCGACCTCGCACGCCGCGTCGCCGCCGTGGACTGGGCCAAGGTCGCCCGGGCCGCCGGCCTGGCCCTGGCGGTGGCCCTGGCCGTCGGCGGCTGGTGGTACGTGCGCAACACACTGCTGTACGGCTCTCCGCAGCATTTCCCGGCGAACGTCGAAAAGCAGGTTGGCTGGGAGATCTATCTGGCGCAGCCCGAGGCGCTGTGGCGGGTGCTGCGCATCGCGGCGCCGATGACCTTCCGCAACTTGTGGGCGGGCTTCGCGTGGACCAACATCGCGGTGGCGCCGGCGCTCTACTGGCTGCTGCTGATCGCCTGCCTGGCGGCCCTGCCGGGCCTGCTGCTGCTCATCGGGGACGCGTGCACGGGACGGCTGGGGTGGTCACTGCTGCAGGTGCGGGCCTTCTGGCTGGTGCTGCTCACCATCGCGCTGCTCAAGTTCGCGGTGCTGGCCTACATCCTCACGATCGACCTGGGCGGCGGCAGCCAGGGGCGCTACCTTTTCCCGGTGCTGTTCGGCATGGTGATGGTGTGGGCGCTGGGCGTGGGAAGAGTGGCGCCGGAGCGGGCGAGGAACGCGCTGCCCTTCGTGGTCGGCGCGGCCCTGCTGGCGTTCAACCTGTACTGCCTGGTGGGCGTGGTGATGCCGTTCTACCGCGCGATAGGGCTCTGAGGGGAGCCCGATGGCGAGCGTCTACTCGTCGTCCTCGCGCCCGCGGCGGCGCACCCGCCAGGCCAGCGCGCCCAGCCCGACGAGGAAGAGCCCTGTCGTGACCGGCTCGGGCACCTGCCCCCCGCCGTACTCCAGCACCGCGTGGGCGTCAGGGATGCCGTAGCCGTAGTATTCGTCATAGCCGACCGGCCCGAGATCGATGGACACGGCGTGCAGCGCCTCGCGGAAGTCGTCCATGGTCAGCGTCGGGTAGGCGGAGCGATAGAGACCCGCCAGGCCGCTGATCAGCGGCGCAGAGAACGAGGTGCCCTGCACCATGGTGTACGTGTCCTCGCCCAGCGGCCAGTCCATGCCCAGCGACCAGAAGGCAGCCCACGAGTACATGTCCAGCACGCCCGCGGTCAGTATCTCCTCACCCGGCGCGACCACGTCGAGCACCTGGTCGGGCAGCGCATACGCGGAGAAGCTGGACCGATCGCCGGTCGGACCGATGGAGCCGACAGAGATGGTCTCGGGCATGTCCGCGGGGAAGTCCACGCCCTGGTAGGTGTCGCCGGAGTTGCCGGCCGAGGCCACGATGATGGCGCCCTTGCCCGCGGCGTAGACCACGGCGTCGCGCACCTCCAGCGCCTCAAGATAGTCGGCGTAGCCGGGGTCACCGGGGGCGGGCGGGTTGTCGAAGTCCACCAGCCCGAAGCTGAAGCTCATGTTGATGATGTCGGCCCCGTTGTCGGCGGCGTAGCGGATCGCGTCGGCGGCGTCTACCCCCCACCCCCAGCCCTCGGCATTGATCACGCGCAGCGGCATGATCGAGCAGCCCCATGACATCCCGGCCATGCCGATGGAGTTGTCGGTGAGCGCGGTGGTGAGCGCGGCAACGTTCGTGCCGTGATTGACGCCCGTGTCGGGAACGGAATCGCCGTTATCGTCCGCGGTGTTGCCGATGGCGGGGTCGAGCGTCGCGAGGCGCTCCGCCCAGGTCGAGTCCTCCCACCAGAACAGCTCATGGGGCGGCTCGCCCCAGGAGTCATCCCACCAGGCCGGGTCCCAGACGTTGGGATTGCTGTCGGAACTGTCGACCGTGTCCGTGGCCGGGTCGCCGATGTTGTCGCCCGCGAAGTCCCAGCCATGGACATCATCCACATAGCCGTTGCCGTCGTTGTCGATGCCGTCGCCCGCGATCTCACCGGTGTTCGTCCACACCAGCCCGTCGATGTCTTCGTGGTAGAACGACAGCCCGCTGTCGATGACCGCGATGACGGTGTTGGATGAGCCGGTCTCTATGTCCCACGCCGGGGCGGCGTTCATGTCGAAGAGGTAGTACTGGTGGCCACCGTCGTAGGGATCGGGGTCATCATAGGGGCGGTAGTAGGGGTCGTTGGGGCTGTAGAGCGCGTAGCAGCGCAGGTGCGGATCGGCGCCTGACACCGAGGGCAGCGCACGCAGCTCATCGGCAAGCCCCTCAGCGGAGTAGCCGGTCGGCGCGGTCACGGTCAGCCAGTCGGGCCGCGCGGCATGCGTGGTGGCGCGCAGCCCCCGGGCCTGCAGACGTGCGGCCTCGGCCGCGGCATCGACGCCGGGGGCGAGGGTGACGAGCACCTGGCTGGTCCGGGTCTGGCTGGGCGGCCGTATCTCCCAGGCGTCCACGGCGAAGACGGAGACGATGATCGCGAGCAGACCGATGAGCACAGCGCGCACCGTACGACAACGCACGAGCGCCTCTCCCTTCCACCAGAACTCCCCGCATACAGGAGCGCACGCCGGCATGCCTCATGGCGATGCCGGCAAGAGGAGTATTCTCCACTTGCGCCTCAGTTACCCGTGGTTCCGCGAATCGTGAGGAAATCGTGAGGTCGACTCGGGTGGTGGCCGCTCACGGGGACTGCTTGTGGCATCGTGCACGCAGGAGAACGCTCACAGCCCGTGTGCGACGGGGTGCACGTCGGCGTTGTACTCCTGGAGGGTGCGCAGGTCGAGATCGCCGCGCTGCAGGGCCTCGACGGCCAGCACCGCCACCGAGGCGCCGGCGATGGTGGTGATGCACGGCACTCCGTGCTGGACCGCCGCGGCGCGGATGCGGCGCTCGTCATCGCGCGGCTGGGGTCCCGAGGGCGTGTTGATGATCAGGTCAAGTCGCTGATTCTCGATCATGTTGATGGCGTTGGGGCCACGCTCGTCGCCCAGGCGATAGACCACCTGGGCGTTGATCCCCGAGCGGCGCAGGGCGCGCGCCGTGCCTTCCGTGGCGACGAGCTTGAAGCCCAGCGTCTCCAGGTGCTTGGCAAGGAAGATGGCGTCGCGCTTGTCGCGGTTGCGCACCGAGATGAACACCGTGCCGCGGATGGGCAGGTCGACCCCGGCGGCGATCGCCGCCTTGGCGAAGGCGGCGCCGAAGTTCTGGTCGATGCCCATGACCTCGCCGGTGGACTTCATCTCGGGGCCCAGGATCGTGTCCACGCCGTGGAAGCGGCTGAACGGGAAGACGGGGAACTTCACCGCGAAGTGCGAGATGTCCACCTCCTCGGTGAAGCCGATCTCCTCCAGGCTCTGGCCGACCATCACGCGCGCCGCCACCTTGGCCAGCGGCACGCCGATGGCCTTGGAGACGTAGGGGATGGTGCGCGAGGCGCGCGGGTTGGCCTCCAGCACGTAGGCCTGCTCGTTGCGGATGGCGTACTGGATGTTGAGCAGCCCCACCACGTTCAGCTCCGCCGCGAGCGCGCGCGTCTGCTCCATCAGCTCCTGCACCTCGGGCTCAGAGAGCGAGAACGGTGGCAACACACACGCCGAGTCGCCCGAGTGCACGCCTGCCTCCTCGATATGCTCCATGACGCCGCCGATGACGCAGCGCTCGCCGTCGCACACCGCGTCCACGTCGATCTCGATGGCGTCCTCAAGGAAGCGGTCGATCAGCACCGGATGTATCGGCGAGGCCTCGACCGCCAGCTCCATGTAGCGCAGGAGCTGCTCCTCGTCGTAGCAGATCTGCATGGCGCGCCCGCCCAGCACGTAGCTGGGCCGGACGACCACCGGGTAGCCGATCTCGCGAGCCGCCTCGGCGGCGCCCTCCACGGAGGTGGCGGTGGTGGCCTCGGCCATCTGCAGCCCCAGGCGCTCGAGCGCCTGCTTGAAGAACTCGCGGTCCTCGGCGCGGGCGATGTCGGCGGGCGTGGTGCCGATGATGGGCACGCCGTGCTCGGCGAGGCCCTCGGCGAGGTTCAGCGGCGTCTGCCCGCCGAACTGCACGATGACGCCCGTGGGCTGCTCCTTGTCGCAGATGTTGAGCACGTCCTCGAGGGTCAGCGGCTCGAAGTAGAGCTTGTCGGAGGTGTCGTAGTCGGTGCTGACCGTCTCGGGGTTGGTGTTGACGATGATGGCGTCGTAGCCGCAATCGCGCAGGGCGAAGGCGGCGTGTACGCAGCAGTAGTCGAACTCGATGCCCTGGCCGATGCGGTTGGGGCCACCGCCGAGGATGATGATGTTGGGGCGCTCGGACCTGCGGTGCTCGTCCTCCTCCTCGTAGGTGAGGTAGAAGTAGGGCGTGCCCGCCACGAACTCGGCGGCGCAGGTATCGACCAGCTTCACCACCGGCTGCACATCCAGCTCGCGCCGTCGCACGTGCACGTCATGCTCGGAGACGTGCGCGAGCGTCGCGATCTGCCGGTCGGAGAAGCCGGCGCGCTTGTAGTCGCGCAGCTCCTCGCGGCCCATCGCCTCGATGCTCGGGGGCGCGCCCGCGGCCGGACCGCGTCCCGAGCCGGGCCGCCACTGCGCCAGCTCGTCCTGCATCTCCACGATCTCGGCGAGGTTGTGCAGGAACCAGCGGTCGATGCCGGTGCGCTCGTAGAGTTCGTCGAGGCTCGCGCCCTTGCGCATGGCCGCGCGCAGCTCGAAGAGCCGGTCGGGGTGCGGGGCCTGGATGAGGTCCAGCAGCTCGGGCAGCGACAGGTCCTCGTAGCGGCCGCCCGCGCCATCTCCGCCCAGGCCGAAGCGCCCGATCTCGAGCGAGCGGATGGCCTTCTGCAGACTCTCTTTGAAGGTGCGGCCGATGGCCATGGCCTCGCCCACCGACTTCATGTGCGTGGTCAGCCGCTCCTCCGCGCCGGGGAACTTCTCGAAGGTCCAGCGCGGGATCTTGGTGACCACGTAGTCGATGGTCGGCTCGAAGCAGGCGGGGGTCTCCGCGGTGATGTCGTTGGGCAGCTCGTCGAGCGTGTAACCCACCGCGAGCTTGGCCGCGATCTTCGCGATGGGGAAGCCCGTGGCCTTGGAGGCCAGCGCCGACGAGCGGCTCACCCGCGGGTTCATCTCGATGAGCACGACCTCGCCCGTGTCGGGATGGATGGCGAACTGGATGTTGGAGCCGCCGGTGTCAACGCCCACCTCGCGGATGCAGCGGATCGACATGTCGCGCAGGAGCTGGTACTCCGGCTGCGACAGCGTCTGCGTGGGCGCGACCGTGATCGAGTCGCCGGTGTGTACGCCCATCGGGTCGAAGTTCTCGATGGCGCAGATGACCACCACGTTGTCGGCGGTGTCGCGCATCACCTCGTACTCGATCTCTTTCCATCCGACCACCGACTGCTCGACCAGCACCTCGTTCATGGGCGAGGCCTCGATGCCGCGCAGGACCACCGGCTCAATCTCGTCGGGCGAGGTGATGGCGCCGCCGCCGATGCCGCCGAGGGTGGCGGAGGGGCGGATGACGACCGGCAGGCCGATGCGCTCGATGATGCGCCGGGCCTCGCGCAGGTCGGTGGCGGTTGCGGACTCGGGCATGGCCAGGCCGGCGGCGGCCATCACGTCCTTGAACAGCTCCCGGTCCTCGGCCTTCTTGATGGCCTTGCGGGTCGCGCCGATCAGCTCGACGTTGTGGCGCGACAGCGCGCCCGACTCCGCCAGCGCCAGCGCCACGTTCAGGCCCGTCTGTCCGCCCAGCGTGGGCAGCAGCGCATCGGGGCGCTCGCGCTCGATGATCGCGCCCACCACCTCCGGGGTGATGGGTTCGACGTAGGTGCGGGTGGCCATCTCCGGATCGGTCATGATCGTGGCCGGGTTGGAGTTGACCAGCGTGACCTCGTAGCCTTCCTCAAGCAGCGCCTTGCACGCCTGCGTGCCCGAGTAGTCGAACTCGCAGGCCTGCCCGATGACGATCGGCCCCGAGCCGATGATCATGATCTTGTGCAGGTCGTCGCGTCTGGGCATGGGCCCTCCTTTGCAGCTACCGGCTACCAGCCATCAGCTACCAGCAACCGGCAGATCGATGACAACTGACGGCTCAGATGGCAGCCGGCCAGCCGCCATGCGCCGCCGGACGCCGACCGTGGTCCTCCCGCCGTTGCCGTCTGCTGGGAGCTGATAGCTGGCGGCGAGCAGCCAGAGAAAGACCCGCCCGGAGGCGGGTCGGTCATCAGCGCGCCATGCCGGCTGCTTTCATGTGATCGATGAAGATATCGAACAGGTAGTGCGAATCGTGCGGTCCCGGGCCCGCCTCCGGATGGTACTGCACCGAGAAGACAGGCAACTTGGTGTGCCGCATCCCCTCAAGCGAGCCGTCGTTGAGGTTGATGTGCGTCACCTCGACGTCGTCGGGCAAGTGGTCGGGATCGACGTTGTAGCCGTGGTTCTGAGTTGTAATGTCCACCGTGCCGGTCTCCAGTCGCTTGACCGGGTGGTTGCAGCCACGGTGACCGTACTTGAGCTTGTAGGTGGTGCCGCCCAGCGCGTGGCCGAGAAGCTGCTGGCCCAGGCAGATGCCGAAGATGGGTATGCCGGTGTCGATCAGCTTCTTGACTTCGTCGATTACGTAGCCCAGCGCCGCCGGATCGCCCGGCCCGTTGGACACCACGACACCGTCGGGCTGCCACTGCAGGATGCGCTCGGCGGAGGTGGTGCACGGCGTCACGATGACCTCACAGCGGCGCTGCACCAGGTGGCGCAGGATATTCTGCTTGACGCCGCAATCGATGACCACCACCCGGAAGCCCGACCACATCTCCTCGGCGTTCAGATAGCCGACCGGCGAGATGGCGCTGGTGCCACCGTAGGGATGGAAGGCGCGTGGGTAGTCGTCGCCGGACTCATCGATGTAGCCCTCCGGCCCCCAGCGGCGCGGCGAGTCGTGGATGACCTCCTTGACCAGGTCGCGGCCGGTCAGCGGCGGCAGCTCCTGCGCGCGCGCCACCAGCGATTCGGGGTCCAGGTCCTCGGTGGAGATGATGCCCATCTTCCAGCCGTGATCACGCAGGTGCGAGGTGAGCTTGCGGGTGTCGATGTCGCTGATGCCGACGATGCCGTGCTCCCGCAAGTACTCGCCGAGGGTGCGGTCGGCGCGCCAGTTGCTGGCGAACTCGTTGAACTCGCGCACCACGAAGCCCTCAACCCACGGGCGCCAGGACTCCATGTCCACGGGGTTGATGCCGTAGTTGCCGATCTCGGGGTAGGTCATGGTGACGATCTGGCCGCGGTAGGAGGGGTCGGTAAGGACTTCCTGGTAACCGACCATGCCGGTATTGAAGCAGATCTCGCCGGAGGCCTCGCCCTGCGCCCCGAAGTTACAACCGTGGAAAACCGTGCCGTCCGCCAGGGCGAGGACGGCAGGCATGCGGTCGCGAGCCATCAAGTCACACCTCAGAGGGGCTCGTCTGGTCCTTCGTGTGAGGATACCACATCCGAGCACCGGGGCGCAACCGGTTCTGCGGGCATGTCCAGGCGGGGCGCACCTCGGCGTTCCGCGTGTGTGGAGGCGCTCACAACCTGCTGGGCGCGCCCTGAGATTGTGGGTAGACAGCGCGGGGGCGCGGTGGGACGACCTCCTCACCCCCGCTCCGACTGCGTCGGCCCCCCCTCTCCCCGGGCGCACCTGCGGTGCGCAGGCGGGAGAGGGGGCCAGCGTTGCCTGATCGACCTTCCGCACGGTGGCGTCATGCGCCACGTGACGCAAGCTCCCCCCACCCCCGGGCGACGAGTATCCGCACGATGCGAGCGCACGTCAGACTGCTCCGCAATCTGCGGGATCGGGGCGGAGGAGGAGGCTGTTGCCGTCCGCCCCGCGTCAACCGTCGCTCATACCGACATTCCGGATTCACACCCACCCTGCTCCCGGGGTTGCCCTGTGTGGAGGTGCCGTGTATACTGACACTCCGATAGCACTCCATCAGTGGCCGCAGGAACGCGAGGAGTCGCAATGTCAAAGGCCAGTCGCGTTATCATCATCGGCTGGGACTGCGCCCCGCCCCAGTTCGTGCTCGACCAGTGGCTCGACGACCTGCCCAACCTCAAGGCGATCGTGGACGGCGGCGCCGCCGGGAGACTGCGCAGTTCCGATCCGCCCATCACGGTGCCCGCGTGGACCTGCATGATGGCGTCGGTCAACCCCGGTAAGCTCGGCTTCTACGGCTTCCGCAACCGCCGGCCGGGCGAGTACGGCGGCAAGTGGATCGCCAACGCCTCGGCGGTCAAGTTCGGCCGCGCCTGGGACATCCTGAGCGACGCCGGCAAGCGCGTGTGCGTGGTGAATGTGCCGCAGACCTACCCGGTCTCGCCCGTCAACGGCATCCTGGTGTCTTCGTTTTTGACGCCCGACACGACCTGCGAGTACACCTACCCGGCCGGCCTGGCGAAGCAGATCGACGCCATCGCCGACGGCTACATGATCGACGTGGACGGCTTCCGCACCGACGACAAGCAGTGGCTGCTCGACCAGATTTACCTGATGACCGACAAGCGCTTCCGCGTGTGCAAGGCCCTGCTGCAGGTGGAGGAGTGGGACTTCTTCATGATGGTGGAGATGGGCCCGGACCGCATCGAGCACGGCTTCTGGAAGTACTGCGACCCCGAGCACCCCAAGCACGAGCCCGGTAACCCCTTCGAGAGCGCGCTGCTGGACTACTATCGCCATCTCGACGACCAGCTCGGCGAGTTCGTGTCGCTGGCGGGTGATGACGCGGCGGTGTTCGTGGTCAGCGATCACGGCGGCAAGGCCATGAAGGGCTCGTTCGGTATCAATGACTGGCTGATCGAGCAGGGGCTGCTGGTCCTGAAGCAGCCGGTCACCGGGCCGACGCGCTTCAGCGAGGACCTGGTGGACTGGGAGCGCACCACCGCCTGGGCATGGGGTGGGTACTACGGGCGCCTGTTCATGAACGTCGAGGGCCGCGAGCCGCAGGGCATCGTGGCGCCGGAGGACTGCGAGCGGGTGCGGGATGACCTGATCGCGCGCATCGAGGCGATTACCGACGATCACGGCCGGCCCATGGCCAACCGGGTGCTGCGCCCGCAGGAGATATACACCGGCCCGCGCGTGGACGAGGCCCCGGACCTGATGATCTACCTCGATGATCTCTACTGGCGCCTGGGTCAGGACATCGGCAACCCGTCGCTCTACAGCTTCGACACCGAGATCGGCCCGGATGACTCGGTGCACGACTACTTCGGCATGATCGCCGGGCGCGTGCCGGGCGCGGAGCTGGACGTCGAGGGCGCGCACCTCATGGACATGGCTCCGACCGTGCTCGAGGCGCTGGACGTTGAGGTCCCGGAGTACATGGAGGGCCGCAGCCTGCTGCGGTAGGGGGCACGAACGGTGAACGCCGCCGGTCCCCCGGAGACCGGGGGACCGCGCAGGTTCTGCGTGCGGTGTTGCCTGCCGCGTGGCTACGAGATGTAGCCCAGGCCGCGCAGGCGGTCTTCGATCTGCTCGTTGGCGTCCACGTCGTCGAGCTTGTCGATCTCGCGCTGCAGGATCGCGACGGCGAACTCAGCACCGCTGGCGTGGCCGGCGGCCGCGGCGTACTCGTCGAGTCGATCCATCAGCTCCTGGCTGATGGTCAGTGTTGCCTCAGGCAAGGCGTCGTTGCCTCCATTCGCGCCCGTTGGCCTCAGCCGGTCAGG
>JALGVA010000017.1 GCA_029820295.1 Candidatus Zipacnadia bacterium | reverse complement strand
GTAGCCGGTGGTGCCCTCGGGGTCCCAGCTCGAGATCTCCAGCAGCCACTGCACGGCGCGCCGGCCGTACGCCTCCTCGCCGCTCACCAGGTAGCCGAAGCCCAGCTCCCACATTGGACCGCTGGCGGCGCCGCCCAGTCCGCGCAGCCGGTTCATACGGTCCATGTCTTCGGCGGTCAGGGCGCCGGTGCGCCCGCTGAAGTCGAACTCCGGGCCGGGCTCGGACGGCAGGTCCTTCGCCATGTGCGCGTCGCAGCGCGCGCGGAAGCCCTCCCACCACCACGCCATCTCCCCCTCGCGGCGCGCCCGGAACTCGTCGAGGCTCGCGCGCGTGGCGTAGACGCGCGGGTGGTCGGCGGGCACGCGCGCGAGCAGCTCATCGGGCGGCGGGACCGGGAAGGCGGCCGCATCGTCGGCGATGTCAAAGTGCCACGCCTCCGACCACTCCGACGCCCCGGCCCGGTCGTGGAACCGATAGCGCCACCACCAGCGCTTCGACGGGTCAAGCGTCGCCGAGTGGCTGTAGCAGTTGAAGGGCAGATCGGCGATAGTGACGGCGTCGGCGAAGTCCTCGCCGGTGGCGAGCTGCAGCTCATAGCTCTCCGCGTTGAGCTGCGGCGGCCACCAGAAGTCCGGCGGGTTCTGCAACGCCACTCGCCCATCGACGGGCCGCCGCGGTGTCTGTGTGGGCTCCTGCGTCTCGTTCACGTTCGGGGTCCACTCCTCGAGCGCCTCCAGGCGCACAGCGTCGAACAGCGCCTCGCCCTCGCCGCGCTGGTAGAGGATCAGCTCGATGCGCGTGTCACCGGCCTCCAGCACGGCGTTGTCGGTCGCGAAGCCGAAGCTGACCTCGTGCCACTCGTCGGGCGACAGCTCGGCGACGGCGAAGGAGCGCGTGTCTTCGGCCTCCTGGCCGTCGGGGTCGCGGTAGCGGTAGCGGAAGATGCCGGTCACGCGCCCGGAGCCGCGCACCGCGAAGCTCACCCGGTAGGCCACATGCACGCCGTGGGGCTGCGTGGTCTGCAGCACGCAGGCGCGGTCGCCGTGGCCGGGCAGGCCGGTGATGCTCACCGAGCGCTCGCCCTCGAAGGCCTCGGGACTCAGGCCGATCTCGAAGCCCCCGCCGTGGATGGCCTGCTGCCAGCCGTCGGGCAGGCCGTCGCCGTTGGCGTCCGCCTCGAAACCCGGATTGACCAGCGCCACCATCTCAGCCGCGCCGTACGCCGCGCAGGCGACGACCAGCAGTCCGACCAGCGTCGTTCTCATGCGCCCATCGCCTCCTGTGGCGGACCCTTCCCTGCGGGCGCGCGCAATACATTCGTCGGCAACGTACACGAACCCGGAGGCGACCGGCGCGGTCGCCTCCGGTACCGCCATGTGCCCACGGCCTCAGTGCGGCGTGATCATCTGCGCGTTGCCCGCGCCCCAGATCGCGTTGCTGGCCATCCACTTGGCGTGGCCGTCGGCGAAGGCCATGTTCTCCCCGCCGTTGTGGCGCGAGAACCGGTCGGTCATAAACTGCTCGGAGGTCAGCCCGCTATGCGGATAGAGGACGCCGTCACCGCTGTTGGCCCAGGCGATGCGGCCCACGTGGCTGGCCCAGATGGGGTGCGAGCAGTCGGCGACTGCGACGACGTCCGCCGACGCCTGCAGCGCCGCCATCGACAGGCGCGCCAGCGCCGAGTTCCAGCCGTAGTTGGGGTAGACCGGGAAGCTGCGTCCGTTGTAGCTCATGGGAGTCGGGTAGCCACCGCGCATGTAGCCGCCCTTGGACGGGCATAGCCAGATCTGGTAGTTCTTGATGTAGGGCACCAGGGCCTCGTAGATCAGCGGGTACGGACTGGGGTTGGACGCATATCGGGCGTCGGGGTAGACCTCGTCATAGTCCTGGACGTACATCATGAGACCGAGGCCGATCTGCTTGAGGTTGCTCAGGCAGGTCGCCTGGCGCGCCTTCTCTCGTGCCCGCGCGAACACGGGAAACAGGATCGCCGCCAGGATGGCGATGATGGCGATCACGACCAACAGCTCAATCAACGTGAAACCCTTACGCACAACCACACACCTCCAGGTGGGCAGCCGTCGCTCCGATGGGTACATGACAGCACTGCGTTCGGCCGCGCCCCTCCTTCTTTCTGTTCGCCGCACACTTATCTGCCCTGCCCGCGACTTCCTCCTCGTGCACAATAGTTTAAGGACGGGGGCGACCGTGCCGGTCGCCCCCGTCGAGACTGCTGCGTCGGGGCCTGGCGATCACGGCCACCAGTACTCTGCGGCCGCGCCGCTCCCCTGGTCGCCCTCAAGAGTCTGGCGGCTCATCCACTTCGCATGGCCGTCAACGAAGCCGACGTTCGCGCCCTCGTTGTGGCGGATATCCAGGCGCGCATATCCGTTGAGGCCGTAGGTGCTGTTGGTGGGGTAAGTGTAGGTGTAGTAGGCCGGGTAGACCACGTAGTAGTAGCAGTCGGTGAACCAGATGGTCTGCGCGATGCGCGTGAAGTCGGACAGGTTGAGGCGGCGGTAGTAGTAGGTCAGTTCGTAGTTCATGCCGTAGCCAAGGTAGTTATCGCGCGAAGTGCCGTAAGTCCAGGTATTCTGCGCCTTGGATGGGCAGACGAAGACCTGGTCGTTCTTGACGTACGGGTAGACCTGCTGTGGCCAGTTCAGGTAAGGCTCGGTCGGCGGGTGGAAATCGCTGCGCGTGCCCTGGATGTGCCCGAACAGGTTGTCGTCGTAGTCAGAGCAATACATAAGAGCGCCGGTCAGAAGCTGCTTCATGTTGCTCAGACAGCTCGTCTGCCGGGCCTTCTCTCGTGCCCGCGCGAACACGGGAAACAGGATCGCCGCCAGGATGGCGATGATGGCGATCACGACCAACAGCTCGATCAACGTGAAACCCTTACGCACAACAGCACACCTCCAGGTGGGGAGCTGTCGCTCCCATGGGTACATGACAACGCGGCGTCCCGCCCCGCCGCCGCTTCCCCCTGTTAGTTGCATAGTTACCTGCCCTGCCCGCGACTTCCTTCTCGTACGCCAAAGTTTAAGGACGGGGGCGACCGTGGCGGTCGCCCCCGCTAGGGTGCGCCCCCGGCGGGCGAGCGCGGGCTAGCGGCCCCACCAGAACTTCGAGGCGCTGGTCAGGCCGTTGTCACCCTCGAGCGTCTGGCGGTTCATCCACTTGGAGTGACCGTCGATGAAGGCCACGTTCGCGCCGTTGTTGTGCCGGATGTCCAGGCGCGCGTACCCGTCTTGCCCGTAGGCGTAATGGGTCGGGTAGGTGGCGAGGTAGTAGGTCGGGTAGACCACGTAGTACCTGCAGTCGGTGAACCAGATGGTCTCCGCGGGCCTGGTGAAGTCGGACATGTTGAGGTAGTAGTAGAAGTAGGTCACCCAGTAGTTCATGCCGTAGCCCAACGACGAGTCGTAGGCGGGCCCGCCCGTGGCATCCGCTGTCAGGCTCGACCTGGGCATCGACGGGCAGGTGAAGAGCTGGAGGTTCTTGACGTAGGGGTAGATCTGTTGATGCCACATGTAGTAAGGGGAGGACCACGGCCAGGTGAGGTCACCGGGGTTCTGCGGGTACCGGGTTCCCGCAATGTGTCCGAACAGGTTGTCATCGTAGTCCGTAACGTACATGACGGCGGCAGTCCCGATCTGCTTGAGGTTGCTGAGACAGCTCGTCTGCTTGGCCTTCTCTCGTGCGCGCGCGAACACTGGGAACAGGATCGCGGCGAGGATCGCGATGATCGCGATCACAACCAACAACTCAATCAGAGTGAACCCACGACGCATACCATCACGCCTCCTTCGACTGACCGCTGC
Organism: Candidatus Zipacnadia bacterium; assembly: GCA_029820295.1. Classification (GTDB taxonomy): domain Bacteria; phylum Armatimonadota; class Zipacnadia; order Zipacnadales; family UBA5352; genus JALGVA01. Next base: position 45,475 of record JALGVA010000017.1, on the reverse strand, counting down.
GGCGCATTAAGGAACTGTGTCAAGTATTCGCGATGCGACGTTCCGGCACCTCCGTCGCAGGGCGAGAAAAAGAGGACGGATGAACGAGGAGTCGTGCCGGGAGCACAAGCCATTGGCACACGGAAAGCGGGGGCGACCGTGGCGGTCGCCCCCGCGTGTGCTGCGCTCCGTCCGGCTACGCGATCACGGCCACCAGTACTGGCAGCCGTCGTGGCCGCGGCCGTTGTCGCCCTCGAGCGTGGCCCGGCTCAACCACTTCGCGTGACCGTCCACGAATCCGACATTCGCCCCTTCGTTGTGGCGGATGTCCAGTCGGGCGATGCCGTTCATGCCGTACGTGGAATTGGTCGGGTACGTGTAGGTGTAGTATGCCGGATAGACGACGTAGTAGCGGCAGTCGGTGAACCAGAGCGTCTGCGCGGGCCGAGTGAAGTCGGACATGTTGAGGTGGCGGTAGAAGTAGGTGATCTCGTAGTTCATGCCGTAGCCGAGGGTGGAGTCATAGGCGGGGCTGCCGTCGGACTGCGCCGACAGCTTGCTGTTGGGCACCGACGGGCAGACGAAGAGCTGCAGGTTCTTGACGTAGGGATACATCTGCTGATGCCACATGTAGTATGGGCCCGGCCACGGCCAGGGCGGATTCGTCTGGTAGCGGTTGCCGGCGATGTGTCCGAAAACGTTGTCGTCGTAGTCGCTCACGTACATGGCCGCCCCGAGCACGATCTGCTTCATGTTGCTCAGACAGCTCGCAGCTTTCGCCTTCTCACGTGCCCGTGCGAACACCGGGAACAGGATGGCGGCGAGGATCGCGATAATCGCGATCACAACCAGCAGTTCAATCAGCGTGAAACCCTTGCGCATGCCGCACTGCCTCCTTCACGACGCATTGGCCGCACCTTCTCCCGCGCTGAGGGAGCAAGAGAGAGGACGGTTAAGGAACTGTGACAGGCCATTCGGCACCCCTGCCCCGGCCACCTCCTGCGCCGGACGAAGTTCTTCCTGCAGGTGCGTGGACACGGTGCGTCGAACCGCGGGAGTGACAGCGGACATGGCGCGGGAGGATCGCGCGCAGTGGAGAGGATCACGATGCCGAGCAAATCGCGCGGGGGCGACAAGGTGACGATCAAGATCCCGCGGCCGCTGTATGAGCGGATAGGGCAGATCATCGACGGCGCCGGCTACAACTCGGTAACCGAGTTCGTCTGCTACGTGTTGCGCGACCTCGCCTCCACGCACGCCATGACCGGCAGCCAGGAGTACAGCGCCGAAGAACTCGAGCGCGTCAAGGACCGGCTGCGCAGTCTGGGGTATCTCTAAGGCGCTGGCGACGACCTTCTCACCCGAAGACCGCAGGCGGGAAGGCGGGAGAGAGGGGCAACGCCTTCGTCGTCGGTCGTGCATCCGGTTGGTGGCCATATGCACAACCCGCCGGGCAACGCCGCCCTGAGCCTCGGCGGTAGCCGGTTGGGGGGCGCGACCCGCAGCCCGTCGGCAGGCCCCATCCCGCCTGTGGCCCCGGGAGCGCGCGGCGCGCTCACTCGGTCGCCAGCGAAGGCGCAAGCCGATCCCGCTCGTGAGCGGCATCGGGCCGGGGGAGGAGGTCATTCACGGCCCGCCCTCGCTGGCTGCCGTCGTCCCCTGGCACTACTCCTTGAGCGGCCCCAGCATCTCGTCGAGGCGCGCGAAGGTCTCGCGGATGTAGGCCACGCGGTGTTCGACGGTCTCATCCACGCGCGCCCGCCACGCCTCCACATCGGCCTGCGACGGCCGTCCCCATGTCCCCGTCTGCGTGCTGGTCCCGTAGCCCACGTAGTCGTTCCACTCCTGGCCCACCTGCGGCGCGAAGTCCGGCGAGCGCCCCTTGACCAGCTCCGGGCGCAGTGCCAGCATGCCCGCGGTCTCGCCCGCCCCGGCGTGGGTCTCGATCGGCGTCTCCTCCTGCCGGGACCGCAGCGGGCCGTCGGCGTGGATGATGCGCAGATCGGGGTAGCGGAAGTTCAGATCGCGGATTGTGGGCTTGAGCACCCAGTTGCCGCCGTGGGTGCTGAAGACCACGATGCGGCGGATGCCGTGGTGGCGCAGCGACAGCACGATGTCCTCGACTACGAGCGCCAGCGTGGAGGGCCGCACGGTGATGGTGCCCGGCAGGTCCATGTGCTCCTGCGAGTTGGCGTAGGCGACGGCGGGGAGCAGGTAGCAGTCGCCCAGACGCTCGGCGAGGCGCCGGCCCATCTCGTCCGCGTTGATGGTGTCGGTGGCGATGGGCAGGTGGTGGCCATGCTGCTCGAGCGAGCCGACCGGCAGGATGGCGATCTTCGGGTCGGCGTCGGCAATCTCCTTCGAGGTGTTGTAGACGGTGACCATAGCGGCCCCCTGACTCGCGGGATGTACGCTGCCCGGGGAGATTCGGGAACTTCGCGGCCGGGTCCTCCCGCTGAATCGTGCAGGGATGGTGCGGGGCGGTGCGGAAGACTACCGGCGCAGCCCGAGCGCGACGGTTCGTGGAGCGTGGGACGCGTTGGATGCTCACCAGCAGATGGACGTGCTGATCCGCGCGCGCTACTCGATCCTCTACGTGGTGTCCTGGGAGGAGGATCGGGTCGAGCGCTCGCTGCGCGAGATCGCGCGCAAGCGCGACAAGCAGATGTTCACCTGGACCATCACGCGCGGGATGATCCAGGAGGGCGAGCAGAAGAACGACCCTTCCACCTCCGACCCGCTGCGCGCGCTGGACTTCGCCATGGAGCACAAGGACCCGGCGCTGTTCGTGCTGCGTGACTTCGACCCCTTCCTCGATGATCCCACGGTGGAGCGCAAGCTGCGCGACGTCTCGCGTTCGTTCCGCGCCAGTTACAAGACGCTGATCATCGTCTCGCCGGTCATGTGCATCCCGCCGCACCTGGAGAAGGACATCACGGTCATCGACTACCCGCTGCCCAGCCAGGAGGAACTGGGGACGCTGCTGCAGGGGATCGTGGACCAGGTGTCGGCCAACCCCAACATCCGCATCGAGCTGGATGAGGAAGGGCGCGAGCTGCTGGTGAAGGCCGCGCTGGGGCTGACCGCCTCGGAGGCCGAGGACGCCTACGCCAAGGCGGTGGTGCTCAACGGCGCGCTCGATGCCGATGATGTCGAGGTGGTGCTGGCCGAGAAGGAGCAGATCATCCGCAAGTCGGGCATCCTCGAGTTCCACCCGGCCGACGAGCGCTTCTCGAGTATCGGCGGCCTCGACTGCCTCAAGGACTGGCTGTCCAAGCGCGGCAAGGCCTTCAGCGAGTCGGCGCGGCAGTTCGGGCTGCCGCAGCCGCGTGGCGTGCTGCTGCTGGGCGTGCAGGGCTGCGGCAAGTCGCTGTCGGCCAAGGCGGTGGCGGGCCTGTGGCACCTGCCGCTGCTGCGGCTGGACGTGGGCTCGGTGTTCTCGGGCGTGGTGGGCTCCTCGGAGCAGAACATGCGGCGGGCGATGCGGCTGTCGGAGTCAATCTCCCCATGCATCCTGTGGCTGGACGAGCTGGAGAAGGGCTTCTCCGGGACGCAGAGTTCGAGCTTCTCGGACGCGGGCACCACCTCGCGCGTGTTCGGCAGCTTTGTCACGTGGCTGCAGGAGAAGACCGAGCCGGTGTTTGTGATCGCGACCGCGAACGACATCACCACGCTGCCGCCCGAACTGATGCGCAAGGGGCGCTTCGACGAGATCTTCTTCATCGACCTGCCCTCGGCGCCCGAGCGCGAGGAGATCTTCCGCATCCACCTGGCCAAGCGCAAGCGCGACCCGGACGGCTTCGACCTGGCGGCGCTGGCCGAGGCATCGGTGGGCTTCTCGGGGTCGGAGATCGAGCAGGCCGTCATCTCCGCGCTCTACGACGCCTTCGACGCCGGCCGCGAGGTCACCCAGGCGGACCTGCTGGCCGCGATCCAGGATACCGTGCCGCTGTCGGAGACGCGCCGGGAGGACATCGAGGCGCTGCGCGAGTGGGCGAACGACCGCGCCCGGCCGGCCTCGGTCCACGCCGTCGAGGAGTTGCGCACCGGGCGGAGAATTGAGTTCTGACCGCGACCGATCATGAAAGGGGGCGTACGCACATGTCATGCGGCGTAAGCGTGGGCATTGCGCTGGCCGACCTCGCCATCTTCCTCATCGCATCACATGCCACGGCGGTGGTGTTGGGCGCGGGCGTGCGCGCGGCGGCGAAGGCCGCCGAGCGCGACCGGCTCAACAAGCTCATCCAGGAGGCCGTGCAGGGCGGGCTGGAGACCGCCGACCTGCTGAGCGAGCAGGACGAGGACGAGATCCAGCGTATGCTCGAGGAGGCGGGCAAGGGGCCCGACTTCCAGGACGCGGAGGTGATCATCCGCACCGGCGCGGGCGACATCATCGGCTTGAGGCGCGACAGCGAGGGCGTCTACCAGGTGGTCGCCAAGTACCGGCCGACCGACGCCGACCGTCTGCGCGTGGACACCGACGATGTCGCCGAGCAGTGGAAGCAGCGCTACGCCTACCTCAAGGTCAAGAAGGAGGCCGAGGCGCTCGGCTACCAGGTGGTGGAGGAGGAGATCCTCCCCGACCAGAGCGTGCGCATCCGCGTGCGCCGGTGGGACTGATGGCGCCGCGCCCGCCGCGGGTCGAGGGCTACGCCATCGAGCGCCTGCTCGGAACCGAGCGATCCGGCAACACCTGGGAGGCGACCGCCGCCGACGGCACGGTGGTGGTGCTGCGCGAGATCGAGTGCGGCAGCCCGTCGGCCGCCATGCGCATCGATGACGACCCCGAGGTGCGGCGCGTGGCCACCGTGATGGTGGGCATGTCGCACTCGGGCATTGCCGAGACGCTCGAGGTGTTCGCCTGCGACACCAGCGTGCTTATCGCGCAGGTGGCGTCGGAGCAGCCGACCCTGGAGGCGCTGCTGGCGCAGCAGTCGGCCCTGCCCGTCCGCGAGGCCTGGGCGATCGCCTGCCAGCTCCTGATCGCGCTGGAGTTCGGCCACCTGCGCGGGCTGCTGCACCTGGGCCTGCGCCCCTCCTCGGTGCACTACGATGGCGAGCAGCAGCACGCTCTCCTCACGGGCTTCGGGCACACCCAGCTCGCGCTGATGCTGCGCCCCGACATCGCCCTGACCGACCTCGCCGACGAGTATGCCGCCCCGGAGATCCACCTCGGCGCCGCTCCGACGCCGGCGGCCGAGGTGTTCTCGGTGGGCACGCTGCTGCATCAGATGCTCACCGGCCTGCTGCCCGACCGCCCCGACCTGCGCCGCCCCGAGGCGGGCGGACGCTTCAGCTTCCTCGAGGTCGGGCGCGAGGAGGCCGTGCGCGATTCTGAGGAGATCCTGCGCGAGCTGGCCGAGCCGTGGCCCGCGCTGGTGAGCGTGCTCATGCACTCGCTGGAGCCCGATCCGGCCAGGCGCTACCAGCGCGCGCCACGAATGCAGAGCGCGCTCGCATCGGCCTACCGCGCCGACGCCTACGATGGCGAGTACGTCGAGCGCAACGCCCCGGGCGCTGCCGTCGAGGAGAAGCTGGCTGAACGCGAGAGCGACTTCGAGGCGGAGCGGCGCCCGCGGCGCGTGGAGGGCGGCATCGAGTTCTGTGACAGGTGCGGTCGGCCGCTGACGCCGGGCTCGCGCGTGTGCCAGAGCTGCGGCACGCCGGCCTCGCGGCGCGGCCCGGCCGTCACGCTGCCGCCGCAACGGCGCGAGCCGACCACGTACTTCCAGCGCCAGGGCGACCGCCTGCTCGCCGAGGAGCGCTTCGAGGACGCCGAGGAGGCCTACCGCATGGCCGCGCGGCGCGCGCCTGATGACCCGCAGGCGCAGCGCGACCTCGGCGACCTGGCGCTGATCAACGGGCACTACGAGGAGGCGGAGCGCGCCTACCGCGAGGTGCTGCGCGCCGATCCCGAGGACCTCGAGACGCGCCACGAGTTGGGGCGCGCGCTGGCCGGGCGCGGGCGGCACCGGCAGGCGATCTACGAGTTGCGCAAGGTGCTTGCGTCCGACCCGCCCGATGCCCTGCGGCTGTCGGCGCTCACGCACCTGGGAGCGTCGCTCGCGGCCCGCGGACAGCATCGCGAGGCCCGCGCTGCGTGGGGCGAGGTCATCGAAGAGGATCCGGGCAACGCACACGTGCACTACTGCATCGCGCTGAGCTGGCTGTCCGAGCGCAACGACGCGCGGGCCGCCGTCGCCCTGCGCGACACGCTGAGGGCCGATCCGGACTTCGGCGAGGCGCGTGAGCAGCTCCGGCGCGTCAACCAGCGCCTGAAATACCGCGCTACAGCCCCGCCGGGGCTGTTCGATGACGACGACAGCGGCCCGCGGCTGCCCATCGCGCTCGAGCTGTTCCGCTTCGCGGTCAACGGCGGGCGCACACTGCTGCGCCGCCGGCGGGGCGATGACGAGGCCGAGGACGCCGACGAGCCGGAGGACCTGCACGACGACAGGCTGCCGGATCGCAACATCCCGGTGGAGGACGGCGACGTACCCGAGGATGATGACCGGCCGGCCGATCGCGAGAGGAAGCTCGAGCCCTGAACCACTTCCGGCGCGTGCGCGACGGGCTGGCCGCGCCCGGCTATGAGCGCTGCCGGGCAACGCCGGTGCGCGTGCGCGACGTTCGGGGCGCGAGCGATGATGCGCTGTCCGCCGCGCATCACGAGGGCCTGGCGGAGCTGGTCGATGGGGGAGAGCCGGCATTGCCGTCTCTGCTGGACGTGAAGGTCGAGCTGGCGCGGCGCGCGCTGGCCGAGTGCCGGCTGTGCCCGCACGAGTGCGGCGTGGATCGCCTCGTCGGCGAGACCGGCTTCTGCGGCGTGGGGGCGCGCGCGCACATCGGCTCGCAGATGGTGCACCTCGGCGAGCTGCCCGACCTCGTCCCGGCGTACTCCGTCTTCCTCGCGGGCTGCACCATGCGCTGCCTCTACTGCCGCAAGCCCGATCTGCTCGACCGCCCGCGTGAGGGCGAGCCGCTGGACCCGGAGACCTTCGCGGCGTCGGTGCGCGCTGGCGTGGGGGAGGGGGCGCGCACCCTCAAGCTCCTCGGCGGCACCCCCGAGCCGCACCTGTACGCGCTGCTCTCGGGCCTGCGCGCGCTTGACGTCCCGCTCCCGGTCATGTGGGAGACCACGATGTTCGCGTCGCCGCAGTGCCTGGAGATCGCGCGCGGCACCGTCGATCTGTTCATCGCGAACCTGCGCTACGGGAACGATGAGTGCGCGCGCGAGCTGGCGGGCGTCGAGGGCTACCTCGCCCCGGCGCTGGCGGCGCTGCGCGAGGTGAGCACGTGGACGGACGTGACGCTGCGCCACCTGGTGCTGCCCGGGCACATCGACTGCTGCACCGCGCCGCTGGCGGAGATGCTCGAGCAGGCGCTGCCCGACGTCGAGATGGTGCTGCTGATGCAGTACGTGCCCTTCGGCCGGGCGTGGGGTCGCCCGGAGCTTGCGCGCCGCCTCACGCCCGCCGATCGCGAGCGCGCCGTCGAGGCCGTCGCCGCCCGCAAGCGCCTGTGGTCGGTAGGCGACCTGGCGTAGCCGACCCCTCTGGCCTGCCGAGTCCCGCCTACTCCTCGCGCACGCGCTCGACGGTCTCCCACAGCGCGGCCGCGATGTACTCGTTGTCTGAGGTGGACATCAGCGGATGGGTTGGCGGGCAGAACAGCCGCTTGCCCAGCTCCTCGGAGCGTGGCAGGTCGCTCCAGTCGGTGTGCTCGCGCAGGAAGGCGTGCGACTGGTAACACGGCGGGTTGGCGACCACGCACGGGATGCCATAGTCCTCGCGCATGAGCTGCAGCAGCCGGTCGCGCTTTTCGCCCGCCCACTCCCGCGGCACCAGGCAGGTGTAGAGGTAGTAGGTGTGCCAGCGGTCGTCGGGGCAGTGAGGCAGCGTGATCTCCTCGAGGCCCGCGAGCAGCTCATTACGCTCATGCGCGACCGCGCGGCGCTGCTCAATCATCCCATCGATGCGGCTCAGTTGCACCAGCCCGACCGCCGCCTGCACGTTGGTGAGCTTGTAGTTCGTCCCCCAGATGTCACCGCCGAAGCCGCGGATCTTGCGCATGCGTTCGGCCGCGGCCGGGTCGCTGGTCACCACCGCGCCGCCCTCGCCCAGCGTGGTCATCAGCTTCATGGTGTGGAAGCTGAACACGCAGATCCACTCCCACGAGCCGACGCGCTTGCCGTGCAGCTTCGCCCCGCACGAGCGCGCCGCGTCGCCGATAACCTTGAGCGGCCCGTGCTGCGGGTGCGGGTGGCGCTCGGCGATCTCGAGGTAGACGTCGATGGGTGCGGCCATGCCGTTCATGTGCACGGGGTAGATGGCGCGCGTGCGCGGGGTGATGCGCCGCTCGATGTCCTCGGGGTCGGCCTGGAAGGTGCGCTCGTCCACCTCGCACCAGACGACCGTGCCGCCCTGGCCGAGCACCGAAAGCGCGGCGGCCTTGAAGTTGATCGCGGGTACGATGACCTCGTCGCCGGGCTGCAGGTCGAGGCACATCATGGCCATGTCGAGGCCGGTGCCGGCGCCGTTGTTGGCGATGGCATCGCCCGCGCCGCACCACGCGGCGAAGGCCTCCTCGAACTCGCGCGTGATCGGCGCGTTGGCATTGAAGCCGATGTGCGGCTGATTGCAGCGCTCCATCTCGGCGCGCACGGCCTCGAACTCGGCCTCGGTGTAGTACCCGCCCAGCGCGGGTTCATTGGCCCACGGAATCTCGGGCTTCTGCGTTGCGAGGATCTCCTTGCGGCGGTCGGCATCCATGGCTGTGGCCTCCCGGTGGGTATGGTGGCGGCAGATTCGCCGCGAGCGGGGAGGGACCTGCGGGGGGCGGCGTCCATCGTGTCGTCAGGAGTGACGGCGCTCCCGCGCCGCCCGGCCGTTGTCGCGTCGGCATGGCGGGCCGGAAGCCCGCCCCACGATGGGGCTCACGGCGCCCTCACAGCTCGATCTCCGTGCCATCATGCGCGATGGTGAAGGGGAAGGGCAGATGCTCGAAGCACATCTCGCGCAGGCGGTCCTCGCCGGGGCCGTGCCACGGGTCCCAGATGTGGATGAGCAGCAGCTTGCGCACCGGCTGGCCCCCCACCCACGGCAGGACCTCCTCGGGCCGGATGTGCGTCATCTCCATCACCAGCAGGTCCAGCGGCTCGGCGACCAGTCGGTGCAGGTAGCGGAAGTCGCGGGGCTGGTCGCCGCTGAAGCCCACGCGCCGGCCCTCCAGCTCGAAGATGTAGCTGAACGCCTGACCGCGGTTGGGCAGGCCCATCGCCGCATACTGCTTCGCCGATCCCTCAAGGTGGCCGCTGGGCAGCGCCGAGACGCGTACGTGCTCGTCCTCGTAGACCGCGCCCTCATCGACGCCGCGCAGCTCCAGCGTCACCGGTCGCAGCTCCGGCGGCATGTAGAGCGCCTGCAGCCAGGTGCGGGTCGCGTCGAGCGCCTCGGAGGGCACATGCCAGATGACCGTCTGCTCCTTGCCGCGCGCGTGCTTGAGCATGTTGGTGAGCTGCGCGATCCCGCCGACGTGGTCGGCATGCATGTGCGTGACAAAGAGCGCCCGGAGCGCGCCGAAGTCCTTGCCGAGCCGGCGCATCGTCCCGGACGCGGGCTCGCCGCAGTCCACGAGGTACGACGCATCGCCGGTCTCGATGAGCGTGGCGGTATTGTTGCGCGGGAGCGTGTGCGAGCCGTGGCTGGTGCCGAGTGTGGTGATGAGCATGGGGGACTCTACCTCGAGTATTGAGCGCCAGGCCGCAGGCTGCCGTCGCTCTGTCGTTGCCGGTAGCTGGTGGCTGACAGCTACCTCACCGGCGTGAACCAGGCCTCGTCGAGCTGCTCGGCGTTGATGTTCTTCACGTGGCCGTCGCCGAAGAGCACGTCCCAGCGGCCGGAGTTGTAGTTGCGGCCACCGTGCCAGCTTCCGTGGCCGTCCATCAGGATGTTGGTCTCCGCGGGCTGCGCCAGCAGTGACGGGCCCAGGTGCTCGAAGGCCACCTCGGTGCGCCAGTGGTAGCTGCAGCCATGCGCCTCGAAGGCCGACGGGCGCGCGTCCAGCGGGTAGGGCGTGTTCTCCAGGTAGTCGTAACCGCGGTCAGACGAGCAGTGGAAGACCTCGCGGCTCTTCGTGTAAGGCTGCAGCACGTCGTGGATCTGCGGCATGTGGGGGATCCAGGCCTGCCACTGGGGGAAGCCGTCCCAGATCTGCGGGCAGTACCTGTCCGGGGCGTCGCAAGCGAAGGGATAGAGGTCGTCATGGTCGCTGGAGTACATCTCCAGCGCCTGACCGAGCTGCTTGAGGTTGGAGATGCACTGGGTGCGGCGCGCCGCCGCGCGCGCACGCGCGAACACCGGGAAGATGATGGCCGCCAGCACCGCGATGATGCCGATGACGACCAGCAGCTCGACCAGCGTGAAGCCGCCACGTACCTTCAGCACCGGGCCCATCCCTCCTCCAGCCGCTGCAGCTCATCATCGTCGAAGGGCAGGCGCCCGCCCCGCACGCGCTCGACCGGCTCGAAGCTGCGCCGGTGGATGGGGCTGGGCCCCAGGCGCTCGATGATGCGCTGATGCTCGGGCGTGCAGTAGCCTTTGTGCTGCGCCAGCCCATAGCCCGGGTAAAGCGCGTGCATGCGCTCCATGATGCGGTCGCGCGTGACCTTGGCCACGATCGAGGCGGCGCCGATGCGCGGCGACAGCGCGTCGCCGCCGATGACCGCGCGGTGCGGATGCGCGATGCCCGCGGGCGGCAGGCCGTCGATGAGCACGAAGTCCGGGCGCAGGCGCAGGCCCTCGAGGGCCCGGCGCATGGCCAGGTGGCTCGCGCGCAGGATGTTGATGCGGTCGATGATGTCGGCGGCGACCACGCCCACCGACCAGCACAGGGCGCGCGCACGGACCTCGCCGAAGGCCAGCTCGCGGCGCTCGGGTGTGAGCTGCTTCGAGTCGGTCACCAGCTCGAGGGGCACGCCATCCTCGACGATGACGGCCGCGGCCACGACCGGGCCGGCCATGGCGCCGCGCCCCGCCTCATCGACGCCGGCCAGCAGGCGGTAGCCCTGGCCCAGCGCCCACGCGTCGGGCGCGCCGAAGTCGAGGTCGGGCGTTGCGTCGGTCATGCTCCCTCCGGTCATCACTCTCAGTATTGCACAAAAGCCCGCACAAGTTAACCTGTGCGGGCGGCGGGCACGGCGGTCACGTCCGATGTCAGTGCAGGATACGGATGCGCTGGGGCGGCCAGAAGATCACCATGGCCTTGCCCAGCACGTTCTCGCGCGGCAGGAAGGGCTGGTTCTCCTCCATGCCGGTGCGTGGATTGCGGATCGACCACTTGTGGCTGTCGTTGGAGTCGTTGCGGTTGTCGCCCATCATGACCAGCGAGTCGTCAGGCACAACCACGCAGCCGTCGCGCACGTACTGCTCGGGAACGGGTGGCACGCCATAGGGCCAGCGGTAGTAGGGCTGCTCGGCGATGTAGGGCTCATCGAGGCGCTGGCTGTTGCGGTGCAGCGCGCCGTCACGGACGCACAGGCGGTCGCCGGGCGTGCCGACCACGCGTTTGATGAAATCCTTGTCATCGGTCGAGGCCGCCGGCGGGGCGTTGAACACCACGATCTCGCCGGGCTGGGGGTCGCGGAAGAAGTAGATGAACTTGTTGACCAGGATGCGGTCGCCCTCGAGCAGCGTCGGTTCCATGGAGCCCGAGGGGATGAAGAAGGCCTGGATGACGAAGGGGCGCAGCAGGCAGAACACCAGCAGCGCGGCAACCAGCGCCGAGTCCACGAACTCGAGGATGGTCGCGCGCGCCGTGCGGGTGAGCGAGGGGATGCGCGGCACCGCAACGCGGACGGTCACGATGACGCCGAGCAGGGCGATGATCTCCCACGGGTTGTCGAACGCCAGCCAGCTCTGCGCCACGGCGCGCTACTCCTCGGACGGTGTCTCCGCGCCCTCGTCGCCGGCCGGCTCTTCAGGGCGGCGCTGTGCGCGTTCGCGCACGCGCGCGCCGCGGCCGATGCGGTCGCGCAGGTAGTAGAGCTTGGCGCGCCGCGGATGGCCGTGGCGGATGACCTCGATGTGATCCACGGTGGGTGAGTGCACGGGGAAGGTGCGCTCCACGCCCACGCCGTGCGTCACGCGGCGGACCGTGAAGGTCTCGTTCATGCCGCCGCCGTCGCGGGCGATGACGACGCCCTCGAAAGGCTGCACGCGCACGCGCTCCTCGCGGCCCGTGCTCTCGCTGATGCGCACGCCCACGCGCACGGTATCCCCGGGGCTGAACTCGGGCACGTCCTGCTTCATGTGCTCCAGCTCGATCTGCCTGAGCAGGTCGGTCATCTCACTAGCTCCTCACACCATGGTGACTTGCCGTCACCGTGCTGGGTTCACTTCGTCGGCGGCAATCTCCGCGAGCAGCTCGCGGTCCTCGTCGGTAAGCTCGGCGCGCGCCAGCAGGTCGGGGCGGCGGCGCAGGGTTCTGCGCAGCGACATCTTGCGGCGCCAGCGCCGCACCTGCGCGTGGTCGCCCTCGACCAGCGTGGCGGGCACGCGCATGCCCCGGAACTCGGGCGGGCGGGTGTAGTGCGGGTGCTCCAGCAGCCCGCGCGCGAACGAGTCCTCGGCGGCCGAGGCCTCGTTCCCCAGCACGCCCGGCAGCAGGCGCACCACTGCGTCGATCACGACCAGCGCAGGCAGCTCGCCGCCGGTGAGCACATAGTCGCCGATAGAGATCTCGTGCGTCACCAGGCTGTGGCGCACCCGCTCGTCAAGGCCCTCGTAGTGACCGCAGATGATGACCATCTGCGCCGACTGCGCCAGCAGGCGCGCCATGGGCTGGTCGAAGGGCTCGCCCTGCGGCGTCATCAGCACGACCGCCGCGCCCGGGCCGGCCACGGCCTCGATGCAGGCGGTCATGGGCTCGGGCTTGAGCACCATCCCGGCGCCGCCGCCGTAGGGCGCGTCATCGACCATGCGGTGCCGGTCGGTGGCCCGGTCGCGCGGGTTGTGCACACCGAACTCGACAGCGCCGGCCTCGCGGGCCCGCGCCATGATGCTGAAGTCAAGCGCGCGCGCGATCATCTCCGGGAAGATGGTGACGATGTCCACCCGCACGCTGTGCCCACCGCCTACTTGAGCAGCCCGTCAACATCCTCAACGACCATCTCGCCCCGCTCGAGGTCGATCTCGCGCACCACCGAAGCGATCGCCGGGACGAGCGCGCGCTCGGTCTCGTAGACGTCGTTGGCGCCCGTGCGCAGTATCTGCTGCACGCGGCCCAGGTCGGCCCCGGCGACGGTCACCACGCGCAGGCCCACGAGCTGGAACTCGTAGAAGGCGCCATCCGGCGGCGGAGGCAGCGTCGCCCGCGCCACCTGCAGGACGTGATCGCGGATGCTCTCGGCAGCGTCGCGGTCGTTGATACCCGCCAGCTTCACAATGGCGCGCCCGCCGGTGAGGCCGCGTACGTACTGCACGCTCGCCGCTCGCGCCCCGCCCGGCCCTCTCAGGCTCAGCCCGCGCAGCTCCGGGAGGCGCTCGGGCGCGTCGGTGCCGAGGTCCAGCCAGACCTCGCCCTTCAATCCGTGCGGCTTGACGACGATGCCGAGATCGACGACGTCGTCCGCCTCGTCATCGGGCTCAGGGCGTCTCGATCTGGGTGGCAACCTCGGGAGTCACCTCTTGCTCGGACTCGACGCTCAGGCCGCCCTCCGTCACGCGGATCTCCACGACCTCGTCGTCCTTGACGACCACCTCGACGCCGCGCAGCGCCGTCTGCAGGTTGTCGCCCACGGCGATCTCGGCCTGGCTCTCGAGGGTCCCGCGGATGATCTCAGAGCCCAGATCGAGTTCGCGCACCGTGCGCTGGCGCTGGATCAGCTCGTCCTTGACCTGGCGGTAGCGCCGCTTCTCGGCCTCGATCTGCTGGCGCACGGCCATCGCCTGCTGGATATCGGTGCGCTGCAGCTCGGTGACGTACTGGCGCGCGCCGATGTCAAGCTGGGTGATGCGCGAGTCCACCTGGGCGATGGCTTCGGTGAACTCCTCGTCGAGCTGCTCCTTGAGGCCCTCGGTGACGATGGCGCGCAGGATGACGTCTCGTTTGATCGTGACGGAATCGGCCATGGCAGTAACTCCTCCACGCCGGCGTGATGGCCGGCGACTTCCTGCTCCTCAGACCCCGGGAGTGATAGGCGCCCGGCCTCAGGAGAGGATCTCGACGGTGGCCTTACGTTCGGTCTTGGTGGCGGCGGCCTTGACGATGGTGCGCATGGCGTTGGCGATGCGTCCGCCCTTGCCGATGACCTTCCCCAGATCCTCCTCGGCCACCGAGACCTCGTACACCACAATGCTCTCGCCCGCGACCTCATTCACGCGGGCCTGGTCGGGATCGTCCACGAGCGACTTGACCATCAGCTCCACGAGTTCTCGCATCCTGGGCGCCCCCAGTGCTGAGCGGGTGTGGGTGCATGCGCTACGCGCGAGTTGTCGTATGCTCGGGCGCCGGTGCTACTCGCTGTCGGCCTCGGCGCCGGCAGCGTCCGCCGCCGGCGCGGTCTCCGCCTCGACGGATGCTTCCTCAGCGGCCTCCTCCACACCGGGCTCGGCGCCCACACCCGCCCGGCGCAGCAGTGAGCGCACGGTATCGCTGGGCTGCGCGCCCAGCTCCAGCCAGTGCAGTGCGCGCTCGGCATTGACCTCCAGCGCAGGCGGGTTGCCTGCCGGCGAGTAGAAGCCCAGCTCCTCGATGGCGCGGCCGTCGCGCTGCTTGCGCGCGTCGGCCACCACTATGCGGTAGTGTGGGTCGTTCTTGCCCCCGAATCTCTTCAGTCGAATCCTCGTCGCCAACGTCACGTCGCTCCCTTCGACCGGGGCTAGCGCAGGCCTATCTGCATATTGCCGATGCGCGCACGGCCGCCGCCGGTGATCTGCTTCATCATCCTGGACAGCTCGCGGAACTCCTTGAGCATGATGTTGACGTCCTGCACGGAGGTTCCGCTGCCCCGGGCGATCCGTCGCTTGCGGCTGGCGTTGAGAACATCCGGGTCATGCCGCTCGAGCGGCGTCATCGAGTTGATGATCGCCTCGACGCGGTCCAGCTCGCTCTCGTCGAAGTCGGCGGGGCCGAGATCGGGCATCTGCTGCGACATGCCCGGGATCATCTTCATGATCTGGTCCAGCGGCCCCATGCGTCGGACGTTGCGCAGGTGGTCGCGGAAGTCCTCGAGGTCGAAGCTGGCGGTCAGCAGCCGCTGCTGGAGCTTGGCCGCCGCCTCCTGATCGACCGTCTCCTGCGCCTTCTCGACCAGCGTCAGCACATCGCCCATCCCGAGGATGCGCGAGGCCATGCGATCGGGATGGAAGACCTCAAGGGCGTCGAGCTTCTCGCCAACGCCCACCAGCTTGATGGGCTTGCCCGTGATGGCGCGCGCCGACAGCGCCGCGCCGCCGCGGGCATCGCCGTCGAGCTTGGTCAGGATCAGCCCGTCCAGCTCGAGGGCCTCCTGGAACTGCTCGGCGACGGTGACCGCCTCCTGGCCGGTCATGGCATCAACAACGAGCAGCACTTCGGGGTCGCCCGCGACCTCGGCCTGCTCGGCCAGCTCAGCCATCATGTCGTCGTCGATGCTCAGACGCCCGGCGGTGTCAACGATCACGACGTCGTAGCCCCTGGAGCGGGCGTGGGCGATGGCGGCCTCGGTGATGCGCACCGGGTCGCTCTCCCCGAGCGTGAACACCTCGGCCTCGACCTGTTCGCCGACCTGCCGGAGCTGCTCGATGGCGGCGGGCCGGTAGACGTCCGTCGCGACCAGTAGCGGTCGCCGGCCGGCCTTGCTCAGGCGCAGAGCCAGCTTGGCCGCGGTGGTCGTCTTGCCGCTGCCCTGCAGCCCGCACAGCAGGATGACGGTGGGCGGCTGATCGGCGAACTCGATCTCGGCGCTCTCGGCGCCGAGCAGGTCCACCAGCTCGTCGTGCACGATCTTGACGAGCTGCTGGGTCGGGTTCAGGCCCTGGAGGATGTTCTCGCCCAACGCCTCGGTCTGCAGGCGCTTGACGAAGTCCTTAACCACGGCATAGCTGACGTCGGCCTCCAGGAGGGCCATCTGTACGTCCTTGAGGCCCGAGCGGATATCCTTCTCGCGCAGCTTACCGCGCCCGCTCAGCTCCCGGAAGGTTCTCTGCAGCCGGTCCGTCAGCGTCTCAAACAACTCGCGACTCCCTCCGCATCGGGCGGTGCCTGCGCACGCAACCGCAGCCCCACCCGGGCAAGACATAACGAGGCCGGACCCCTTCGCGAGCCCTGATCCGGCCTGTCCCTGCCCATTCCGCTTTACGGATGGTGAGTATACGTCATGCCATGGGCGTTGTCAACCGCCCGTCGGCGCGTCTACGGGGCGGCACTCCGAAGGCCGCCGGCTTGTCCGCAGCAGGGCGTTCGTGCTACAATCGAAGCACATGCGCCACACACGCAGCTTGCGTCGCGGCACGGCCGGCGGAGGAGACGAAGATGGCCGAGGGCAGCGAGTCGGTGGGGGCACGCATCAAGAGCAGCCTCAAGTTCTGGCTGGTCGTCGCCGTGCTGTGCGGCATCATCGGCGCGGCAACCTTCTACTTCGGGCGGGACTACGTCGGCCGGCACCTGCACGAGATGGAGGTGCGCCAGCGCGCGCCCGAGATCGTGCCGCAGACCGGCGCCGCCACCCGGGCCTCGGATGATTCCGAGGACGAGCCCCCCATCAAGCCGGTAATCGTCATGACCGAGCGTGAGCCCACCGCCCGCGAGGAGCGCCGCGCCCGCCGCGAGGTCACCGAGGCGCAGGATGGCGCGAGCCTGCACGCGGCTGAAGCGGACGCCGGCGATGCGGCCGACGCGGAGGACGGCGCCGCCGACGAGACGCCCGCCGAGGATGCCCCCGACGAGGGCTCGGCGCAGGAACAGTCCGGCGGCGGCTTCGTCGTGACCTCGGGCGCGTTCGCCGATGAGGCCAACGCCCGACGCCAGGTCGAGCGGCTGACCGCGCAGGGCTACCAGCCCTACCTCACCAGCGTGGAGAAGGACGGCGTGACCTACCAGCGCGTTAACGTGGGGCTCTACGACAGCCGCGAGCAGGCCGAGCAGGTGCGCGACCGGCTGCACTCGCAGGGCTTCGATGCCGCGATCTGGAGCGAACGGGAGTAATCGGCCCTGGTGCAGCTCGCCCGCATCGCACTTGTGGTCCTCGACAGCGCCGGCGTGGGCGACGCGCCTGACGCCGAGCGCTGGGGCGACGTGGGCAGCAACACCCTCGGCAACACCGCCCGCGCCGTGGGCGGCCTCGATCTGCCCGTGCTGACATCGCTGGGCCTCGGCAACATCACCGCCATCGAGGGCGTGCCGCCGTGCGACGATCCGCTCGGGGCCTGGGGCCGCCTGACCGAGCGCTCGGCCGGCAAGGACACGATGACCGGGCACTGGGAGATGATGGGCCTGGTCAGCGAGCGGCCCTTCCCGACCTACCCCGAGGGCTTCCCGGCCGAGGTGATCGCGGAGTTCGAGCGGCGCACCGGGCGCGCGGTGATCGGGAACCGCCCGGCCTCGGGCACGGTGATCATCGAAGAGCTGGTCGAGGAACATCTGCGCACCGGCGCGCTGATCGTGTACACCTCCGCCGACAGCGTCTTCCAGGTCGCGGCGCACGAGGACGTGGTGCCGGTGGAGGAGCTGTACCGCGACTGCCGCATCGCGCGTGAGATGCTCGTGGGCGAGCACTGTGTGGCGCGGGTGATCGCGCGGCCTTTCGTGGGCGAGCCGGGTTTGCTGCGCCGCACCGAGCGGCGCCGCGACTTCGCGCTGCCGCCGCCGGAGCAGACGGCACTGGACCTGCTGCGGGCCGCGGGCGTGCACACCGTGGCGGTCGGCGACGTGGCCGACGTGTTCTCGATGCACGGGCTCGACGACGCGATCCGTACCGGCGGCAACGCCGAGGGCGCCGAGGCGATCATCAGGTTGCTGCGCGAGGGCGGGCGCGGGCTGATCTTCGCGAACCTGAACGACTTCGACAGCAAGTTCGGCCACCGCAACGATCCGGAGGGCTACGCGCGCGCGCTGGCCGAGTTCGATGGCCATCTACCCGCGATGCTTGATGCGCTGGGCGACGACGGGCTGCTGATGCTCACCGCCGACCACGGGACCGACCCGACCACGCCCGGCACCGATCATTCGCGCGAGCGCGTGCCGCTGCTGGCGACCGGCGCGGGGGCGAGGCCGGTGAACCTGGGCACGCGCGACACCTACGCGGACCTGGGCGCGACCATTTGCGACCTTTTCGGCGCGCAGCCGCCCGCCGCGGGCACGAGCTTCGCGGCGGAGTTGTTCGGAGGCGCGGGCGCATGAGCCACGACATCCGGCGGCTGAGCGAGCGCAAGCGCCGCGGCGAGCCGCTGTCGGCGGAGGAGATCGGCTGGCTGGTCGAGGCGTACACCGCGGGCGTGATCGACGACGCGCCGATGGCCGCGTGGCTGATGGCGGTGTGCTGCTCGGGAATGACCGACGAGGAGACGTGGCTGCTCACCGACGCGATGGCGCGCTCGGGGGAGATGCTCGACCTGTCGGGCCTCGGGCGGCCGACGGTGGACAAGCACTCGACCGGCGGCGTGGGGGACAAGGTGACGCTGGTCGCGGCGCCCATCGCCGCCGCCTGCGGGGCGTGCGTGGCGAAGATGAGCGGCCGGGGGCTCGGGCACACCGGCGGGACCATCGACAAGCTCGAGGCGGTGCCGGGCCTGCGCACGGACCTGTCGGCGGAGCGTTTCCTGGCGCAGGCCGGCGAGGTCGGCCTGGTGGTCGCCGCGCAGAGCGCGTCGCTGGCGCCGGCGGACGGGAAGATGTATGCTCTCCGAGACGCGACCGGGACGGTGGACAGCCGGGCGCTGATCGCCGCGAGCATCATGAGCAAGAAGATCGCGGCGGGCTCCGCGGCGATCGTGCTGGACGTGACCGTCGGCTCGGGGGCGTTCATGCGCAGCGGCGACGAGGCCCGGGCGCTGGCGGAGCTGATGGTGAGCGTCGGTCGGCGGGCCGGGCGGCGCGTGAGCGCGGTGCTGACCGACATGAACGCGCCGCTGGGGCGCGCGGTCGGCAACGCCGTTGAGGTCACTGAGGCCGTCGCGGTCCTGCGTGGCGGCGGGCCGGATGACGTGCGCGAGGTGTCGCTGACCATCGCGGCGTGGATGCTGGTGGCCGCGGGCATCCCCGCGAGCTTCGCTGAAGCGCGGTCGATGGCGGAGAAGACGCTGGCGTCGGGGGGTGCGGTGGAGGCGCTGGCCGCGATGATCGAGGCGCAGGGCGGCGACGCCGACGCACTGGATCGGCCGATGCTGGGACACTCCGCGCGCGAGACCGGCGAGTGGCGGGCGGAGCAGTCGGGCGTCATCTCGCGCGTGGACGCACGCGGCGTGGGCTACGCGGCGCTTGCCGCCGGCGCCGGGCGCAGGCGCAAGGGCGACGACATCGATCCGGCGGCCGGCGTGTGCCTGCTGCGCGTGGAGGGGGACGAGGTGGAGGATGGCGAGGCCGTCGCGCAGGTCATGGCGGGCTCGCCGGACGGGCTGGCGGACGCGCTGGCGGAGCTTGACCGCGCCATCGTCATCTCCGATGAGCTGCCGCCCACACGCGCTCTGATCATCGACACCATCCCGCCGGAGGACGGCGCATGATCGCCGGAGTGAATGTGCTGGAGCTGATCGTGGTCGCGGGCGGAGCGCTGGGCTTCGTCACGCTGCTGGTGGTCGTCCAGGCGGCGCATCGCGGGCGCGGCCGCGCGGAGATACTTCGCGCGGTCGGTGTGCTGTGGGCGGCGGTCGCGGGCTCGCTCGCTGCCGTCATCGCGCTCAAGGCGCTGCTGGGTGGGCTCTTCGACGTGCAGTTCAGCGGCGGCGCGCGCCTGTTGTGGCGCTCGCTCAGCAGCGGCCAGGCGGTCGTTCTCGTGGCGCTGCTGCTGGCGGTGATCGCGCTCTACGTGCTGGCGTTCGTGGCGGTGCGGCGACTGCTGGCGCCGGCCGGCGGGCCTGGGGTCCATCCGGCCGACGTGCCCGAGGATGACGCCGGATGATCGCGCTCGCGGTGGTGCTGTGGGCGGTGGTCGCCCTGGCGCTGGCCTTCGGGCTCTACGTGCGCTACGTCGAGCCGGCGCGCATCGAGGTAACGCGCACGGAGGTGCGGCTGGAGGGCCTGCCGCCCGCGCTCGACGGGCTGACCATCGGGCATCTGTCCGACTTCCACTGCCAGCCCGACGATGCGATCGAGTGGAGCAGCCGCGAGGCGGTGCGGCTGGTGATGGCGCAGGCGCCCGACCTGATCGCGATCACCGGCGATATGTTCGAGGTGTCCGAGCTGGCCGGGGAGTGCGCCTGGCAGCTCGAAGGGCTGTCGGCGCCGCTGGGCGTGTGGGCGGTGCCCGGTAACCACGACCGCGCGCAGCGCGACCCCTACGCGTATCTCGAGGCGCCTCCCGAGCGCGTCGAGGAGTTGCGCGAGGTGCTGGGCGCGCTGGGCGTGACGCTGCTGGTCAACGAGAGCCGCACGGTCGAGGTCGAGGGCGCCGAGCTGGCGGTGGCGGGCGTCGATGACTTCGCCTACGGGCGTGACGACGCGCAGGCGGCGCTCGCGCAGGTCGATGGGGCGGATGTCGCGTTGCTGCTGGCGCACACGCCAGACATGCTCGATGACCCGTGCGCGCGCCGGGCGGATCTGGTGCTGTGCGGGCACACTCATGGCGGGCAGATCCGCCTGCCGCGCATCGGCACGCCCTGGGCGCCCGTGTGGCGCGACCGCCGGCGGGGATCGGGACTGCTGCGCGCGGACGGAACGTTGTGCTATGTGACCCGGGGGGTGGCATCGGCGACGCGCGCGCGCTTCCGCTGCCGGCCCGAGATCGCGCTGCTGACGCTGCGCGCCGGGGAGGAGACGGAGGCGCTGGAAGTGCCTGTGCGCGCGGCCGACGAGCTGTGTCGTCACTTCCATGAGGAGGAAACGCCGTGAGTCTTCTGTCATCGGCATCCGGACTGCTGCAGCGCCTGGGGCTGCGGCGCGGGCAGACGCCGCTGTCGCGCGACCAGGCCTTCGAGGCGCGGCCGGTGCGCAACCCACAGCTCAAGTGGCGCGTCAACGATCAGGATTGCGTCGAGGTCGTGGTGCCACGCCGCAAGGACCTGTTCGGCCGCACCATGGGCTTCCTGTTCTTCGTGCCGCAGAGCCGGCCGGTGATCCTCGACGAGGTGGGCACGCGCGTCTGGCACCTGTGCGACGGCGAGCGCACCGTGCAGCAGATCGCACGCGTCCTCTGCGACGAGTACAAGCTCGGGCGGCGCGAGGTCGAGGCGTCGCTGACCGAGTACCTGCGCACGCTGGGCAAGCGCGGGATGGTGGGCTTCCTGGTGCCCCGCGAGTTCCTCGAGGACGAGGAGAGTGGGGAGCTGGTGGGGTTGGCGGATGTGGGCACCACCCGCGAGGACCTGGAGAAGGCCCGTCAGGCCGCCGCGGCGGAGGCCGAGGCCGAGGCTGAGTCCGCGGGCGACGAAGGCATTGCCGATGACGTTCCGGACCAGGAGTCCTGAGGGGGAGGAGCCGGCAGCCATGGTGCGCAACATTGTGGTGGCCTACGACGGATCGCGGTCGTCGCAGGTCGCGGTCGAGCAGGGGATAGCCCTCGCCGAAGCCACCGGTGGGCGACTCTATCTGGCGACGGTCGTGACGGTGAGCGACGACGAGCTCGGCGGCGCTGTGGTCGAGGCCGAGCCGGACATCGCCGACATGGCGCTGGGGGCGCCACCGCCTGAGGACCGTGAGGCCGAGCACGACGAGGAGCGCGAGGACGACCGGCCGCTCGACCTTGACGAAATCCACCATCGCTGCCAGGAGCTGCACCTGGCGTGCGAGGATGAGCGCCTCTTCGGCCGCCATCCGGGCGTGAGGCTGCTGCGCCGGAGCTGGACGGCGGAGTTGCTGGTGGTGGGCCGGGGCGATGCCGGCCGGTCGGGTGCGGTTGGCCGCAACGTGGTCTTCCTGCTCAGCGGGCTGGTCGCGCCCACGCTGGTGTGCGCCCCGCAGTACGTCGAACTGCGCTCGGTGCTGGTGCCGTACAAGCTCTCGGTCGCCGGGGGGCGCGCACTGTCCTTCGCTGGGGGGCTGTGCGAGCTGCTCAACGCCGAGCTGAGCGTGCTCGTGTGCGAGCCGCGGCGCGTGACCGCGAACGAGGCGGCGGAGGCCGTCGAGCGGCAGCTGCGCGCCTACCACATCGAGCGTTCGGTGGAGGTCTCACCTCACCCGCCGCACGAGGTCGTGCACTCCGGGGCGACGGAGCGCGAGGCATCCTTGATCGTCATCCCCGGCGCGCACAGGCGGTACTACCTCTTCCCCTGGCAGCGCAATGAGACGCTCTGGCGCGCGCTTGAGGTCCCCGGCGCCGCGGTGCTCGCCTACCCCTGAGTCAGCACTCGATCCCCCTGCGTGCCTTCACACCGCGCTCGTAGTAGTGCTTGACCTCGCGCATCTCGGTCACCAGGTCGGCGGCCTCGATGACGCGCGGGTCGGCGCGCCGGCCGGTAATGACCAGCTCGACCTTCGTCGGCTTCTCGGCGATGACCGCCAGCAACTCCTCGACCGGGAACAGCTTGAAGTGCGTGGCGATGTTCGCCTCGTCGAGGATCACCAGGTCCCACCTGCCCGAGCGCATCTCCGCACGCGCCTCGGCGAGGCCCGCGCGCGCGGCCGCGACGTCCTCGGGCTCGGGCTCGCGCTCGATGAAGCAGGATCGCCCGTACTGCCGCACCTCGATCAGGTCGTCGAAGCGCTCCAGCGCGCGCAGCTCCGAGTACTCCATGCCCTTGACGAACTGGCCGATAAAGGTGCGCAGGCC
The DNA here is from genome assembly GCA_029820295.1 of Candidatus Zipacnadia bacterium. Taxonomy (GTDB): domain Bacteria; phylum Armatimonadota; class Zipacnadia; order Zipacnadales; family UBA5352; genus JALGVA01. The sequence continues at coordinate 22,596 of JALGVA010000017.1, read as the reverse complement.
CGCCCCCGCCGCGCGCAGAGCCAGGCCGAAGGCCGCGGTGGTCTTGCCCTTGCCGTCACCGGTGTAGACGTGCACGTAGCCACGATCCCAGGCGCGCGTATGCTCCACGAAACCCACTCCATCAGGCGTAGTCGTCGGTGATGTCGCGCACGATGCGCACCCATTCGCGCAGGCGCCACGGCTCGTGCTCTATGGTCTGCACGTCCTTGAGCGTGATGTCCACGATGCAGTCCTTCGCCGCCTCCATCCCGTCGCGAATGATGCGGCGGATGCGATCGCGGTCGAAGCCGCAGCACATCACGTCCGCCGGGTTGGGCCGCCACGAGAACACGTAGTCGGTGCCGATCAGCTCAGCCGACCTCGCGACATCCGCCATGGGAACGACCGCGATCCGACGCAGATTCGGGAGCTGGCGCACCATGTCGATCTTGTCGGTCAGGTCCTCGCAGCAGCCGTAGGCCACCAGCCCGAAGTGTTGGAGGATGGGGATCTGATACTGGAACATGAACTCATCGTGCATGGCGGGTGAGATCTGCGCGAACTCCTGCGCCGCGCAGAACTGCCAGAGGTCCTTGCGCATCACCGGCCCGGAGTTGGGCGCCGGATCGGGCAGCTCCAGCGCATAGGGCTGTGCCTGGTTGATGTGGCTGACCAGTGAGAGGTCGCCGGCGGCCTCCGCCTCGGCGTGCACGCTCAACACGCCGTCGCGCATGTGCGCGAGCAGGCGGTGCAGCCATTCGGGGTTGTCGGACATGTCCCACATGAGCTGCTCCAGGCCGCGGATGTAGGCGATGTCGGTGGAGATGTCACCCGTGAAGCCCCAGTACGCGGGCGTGCGGTCGACTGCGACCGTGAGGATGTCGCCGATCGCGTCGGTCAGCCGCGCGACATTGCGGGCGGTCGCCTCCTCGTCGATGACGTGACGCGGCGAGGCGAGCTTCCCGATGTCCTCCAGGCGCTTGAGCGGCGGATCGTAGAGCCAGGCGCCGCCGGGCTCGGCGGGACGGATGCGGTTGTAGGGCACGCCCCAGCGCCCGTGCTCGGGGAGCTTCACGGAGGCACGCTGGGGGATCCACGGCTCGACGATGTAGTCGTCCTCGATCCAGTCCTGCACGATGTGCATGCGCAGGAAGCGCTCGTGGCTCTGCCAGAACGGGTCCTCGCACTGCAACTTCGATTCGGGGTGCTCGTTCCACGCGGCGAACCAGCGCATGTAGATGAGCGGGCGGGTGCGCTGCAGCGAGTTGTGCCGCCGCCACAGGTCGCGGCGTTCGTCCTGGATGGGCCTGGCGGCGATCTCGGCGTAGCGCTTCGCCAGGTCACGGATGATCGCGATGTCGTGTGCGTTCTCAGACATCATGTCTTCCGGTCAGCTCGCAGGCACGAACTCGATGGTCGGGTAGCCCTCGAAGTCGATCACGTACTTCCCGTTCGCGGTCGGGTACTCGAAGCTGCCGCCGCACTGGAAGTCGTTGTCCTGTGCGGTGCGCTTGGCGAGTCTGCCGTCGGGCAGCAGGTAGTCGTCGGCGTACTTCATCACCACCCGGTCGCGGTTGCCGACGGGGTGGCCGGTCGTCGTCACGGCCTCGCCGTCCACGTCGATCGCGGTGAGGAAGTGACCGTCCACGCTGATGCCCGCGGCGATCATGTTGCCGAACTGCCGGATCTTGGGCGCCACCGGGCAGCTCAGGTCATCGACCCCGTGCACGATGACGATCTTGAGTTCCGGGTTGGCCTCGTGCAGCAGCCGGCAGTGCTCGGGGTGGCCGAAATCGCGGATCTGCCGCATGTCCTCGCTCAGGTAGCGTCGGCTGTGCGGGTCGCGCGTGTACTCGGCGGAGATGTGCGTGCCCTCGCCGGTGCCGTAGGCGATGGGATCGATCAGCCCGGGCATGCCGCAGATGTCGATGCCGACCGCGAAGCTGTGCGGGGCGAGCTTGCACACCATCTGCGTCACGTTGCCCCCACCCGAGCCGCCCATGGAGAAGATGCGGTGCTCGTCGAAGGCCAGCCCGGCGTCGAGGATCTGCCGGCGCACGTGGTAGAGCGCCCCGATGCAGTCCATCGCCTGCAGGTAGCCGTGATCGTAGGGGCGGTCGCGGCGCAGCTTCCAGTCGTCGCCGCTCTGCAGGTAGTTGACGCTCACGCCTACCACGTCGTAGCGCTTCGCGAAGCTGGCGCACCAGCCGCGGTAGATCTCCTGGTCGTAGATGCCACCCCAGTTGTGCAGGCACAGCATCAGCCCTGTGCCGGCGCCGATGCCGCCAGGCGGCTCCGTGACCCACATCTTCACCATGCGTGGCCCCGGCTCCCACTCCCACTCCTGCGCCTCGAATTCCTGATCCTGTTCCAGCACCTGGTTCATGGGCTCATCTCCAGCAGCGTGGTCGAATCGGGCGGCAGGTCAATCTCGAGCGTGTCACCGCTGCCCAGCGTCTCGCCGGTCAGCGCATCGATTACCACCGCCTCGCGCGGCAGGCGCAGCGTGCGCGCGCCGCCGCTCGCCGTGTGCACCGCGATGAAGCGTGCGTCGGCGCGCAGCACATCGGGGCCTTCGTCGATGTACCGGTGCACGCCTGCCGCGCGCATGACGCCCGCCAGCAGCGCGCGCGGCACGAACGGGATGCTGCACAATACGCTTGTGGCGCGGCCCGAGCCGGTCGCGACCAGCCCGGGCAGGTCGGTGCCGGCGATGTGGCCCAGCAGCCGCCCTCCCCGGCGCGGGATCAGCGCCGGGCCGAAGGCGCCCGAGCCGAAACGCAGCACCTCGCGCGCGACGACCTCGCCCGCGTCGATGGTCAGGTTACGTATCTCCACGGTGCAGCGGCCTGCGTTGGCAGTCTCGAAGAGCGCGAACTTGGCGCCGCGTAGCGGCAGCGCGGGCCGCGCGGGCCTGTCACGTGCCCACGGCGCGTTGGTGAACGCCTCCAGCGGCCAGTCGAAGCGATAGGCCTCGCCGTTGACCAGCACCTGATCCGGCGCCACGAACTCGTTCCAGTCGGCGTCCTTGATGACGAAGGTGAAGGGCAGCGTGGGCGCGTCGCCGGTGAGATGCACGTCGAGGCCGAGGCCCTGCGACGGGTCGAAGGCATCCGGCGGCTGGAAGTGGATGTCCGTGTAGCTGTAGCCGGTGTCGAAGGTCCAGCGCAGCCCGCCCTGAATGCCCTCGATCTCATAGGCCTGGTACCACTGCTGCATGGTGTCCTCATCGCGCGGGTTGTACCAGTTGGCCGGATCGCCGAAGCCCGCGATGGGCGTGCTCTCGCTGACATCCAGGCTCAGCACGCGGGTCGGCTGCAGGCCGGCGAGCAGATCGCCTCCCGCGGTCGCCTCGATCTGCGCGGGCAGCCAGCGCTCGAGGTAGTCGAGGTCGAGGCCGGTGACCTGCTCGGCCTGCGCGGCCGAGAGCCCGTCCGCAGAGATGAGTCCGGGCGCCCACATGAAGACCGTGGCGTGCTGCCCGTCCTCGCGCAGGCGCTGGATGAACGCCGCCTCCTCGGCGTCGAGCATGAACGGGTTCAGGAACACCAGCATCCGGTAGCGGTCGAGGTCGGCGTCGGGGAGCCGGCTGAGGTGGATGGCATCGAAGGGCGCGCCGAGGTGGTACATCTCGGTGCCGACGTCCTCCACCAGGCGAAGCGCGATGGTCATGCCGTGCCCGTCGCTGAGCGCGTAGAAGCTCTCCGGATCGGCGATCAGTGCGATCTGCGCCACCGGCTCATGCGGCTGCGCCGGCGCGCGCGCGGCGACCTGCTGCAGCGTGGCCGCGCGCGCCATGATCTGCGGGTCGTCGAACCAGCCACCCCGCTCGTCGCCGCCGAAGTCCACCCACCAGAAGCCGGCGCCTTCTATGAGCGCGGTGCTGAACTCGCGCGTGATGGCCGCGAGCGTCTGCTGCAGGTTCTGCGTGCGCCCGTACTCATCACGCGGGTGCAGGAAGGTGCGGATGTCGCCCTCCAGGATATGCGGCTTGCCGCCCATGCGGGCCGCGGCGGCCAGGTTGCGCAGGCGCCCGTCGTCGCCCATGAGCCGCCGCGAGTAGCTGTAAGGTGCGACGAAGAAGTCCACGTTCGGGCTGGCGAACAGGCGATCCAGCTCCAGGTGCCCGCCCTGCGTCTGGGGTCCTACGCCGTAGAAGTAGCCGTAGTAGACGCCGCACAGCTTGGAGCCGGCGGTCTCCTCCTTCACGATCCGCCCGAAGTGCTCGATCGCCTCGGCGACCACCAACTGGTGGCAGCGGTAGTAGTCCATGACCGGCCGCTCTGTCGCCGGGTCATGGAAGGCGATGTGCTCGCCGAACTTGCGCGGCTCCACACCCGGCACCTGCGCCGTGTCGAAGGTCACATCGGGGTCGCGCCACGCCGCGCGCAGAGCCTCGACCGTCCCGTACCTGTCGCGCAGCCACCGCCGGAAGCGCGCGGTCATGGCCGCGCCGGTGTCGGGGTACTGCTCGCGCCAGCTTCCGAAGTAGTGCCACTCGGCCGAGATGCCGTAGGCGGGCATGTAGCCCATCACGCGCCGGCCCCAGGGCTGAGCCTCCAGGTGATCAATGAGCGCGCGCCAGGCCTCGCCGGTGTCGCGCAGCCACGCCTCGGAGGCCATCGAGCCGCGCACGGCGCGGAAGTGTTCTGAGCCCCCCAGCTCGCCCGGCACGCCGTAGCCCACCAGCTCATGGGGGTGCGCCTCGGTCCACCACGAGGGCTGCACCAGCCGCACCAGCATCAGCACGTAGGCGTCGGGGTCGATCTTCGTGTACATGCGCACCTGCTCGTCCAGCGCCGAAAAGTCGTACTCACCCGGCCCGGTCCAGAGCCTGTCGATGCGCACGTAGCCGCAGTAGAGATGCACGCCCGCGTCGCGGAAGTTCGCCACCTGCCGTCGCCCGTGCTCGGTGAACAGGTCCACGATGCCGCGGTAGCACACGAGCGGGCGCGGCTCGCCGTTGATGACCGCGACCGCGGAGCCGTTGCGCCAGGTCGCCTCGACCTCGATGGGCGGGTCGTCGGCGAACTGCTCGGGCGGGGCCATCAGCGCCGCGCGCGCCGCCGCCCAGGCCGCGCGCTCCTCGTCGGTGACGAAGTGGGCGTTGGAGAAGGTCGGGTACTCGACCCACGGCAGCGTGAAGGCGTTGCCCACCGCCCGCGCCTGCTCCCAGTCGGTGTCGTCGAAGCCCGGCAGATTCCAGCCCTCAGGCCCCTCGCGCGAGACGCGCCACGACTCGTCGGAGTTCAGCACCAGCTCGCGCCCGTCCGCCATCAGCACGCTCAGCCGCGCGATGACCCCCGCGACGCTGGTGGCGTTGTACGCCTGCACCGCAATCAGGTTGCTCCCGGGCTGCAGCAAGTCGGTCAGCGGGTAGAGCAACGCGGAGCCATCGCGCTCGGTCGACTCCAGCGGGCCCTCGCCGTTGACCCAGAGCGTCTGTCCGTCATCGACCATCAACCACAGCTCTGCGTGCTCGGGTGCGGCCGGCAGCTCGAACTGCCTGCGGAAGAACCGGTCCTGGTCGCGCGCGTCCCAGGTGGCGGACTCGGGGTACCAGATCCACTGTGCGGCGGTCTGCTGAGCGCAGGCGCGTGGTGCGGCAAGAGCCAGCGTACACGCGATGATGGCGATGGCGATCTGACCGACGGGTCGTGTGTTCACGATCGGAATCCTCCATGTGAAACTCGGTCGGTCCCGTCGCACAATGCGCCGGCGAGGCGCCCGCGACCTTCCGCCGCAGGTCACTGCCCCGTGGGGGCCGCAAAGGCACGCATCGAAGACGCGGAGAGGTGATCCGGATGCGGCGATGGCTGGTATTGCCGACTGCTGCGCTCATGCTGGGGATCGCTGCGCAGGGGTGGGCGGAGGAAGTCCCGGTGCTGAGCAACCCGAGCTTCGAGAACGGGCTCGAGGGCTGGAGCCTGTGGCCGGCGGACAGCGGCTCGATCATGAACCTGGACACGCAGGTTCGAAAAGCCCTTCGACCTCGAGTTCCACTCCGCCGGCCCGGGCCGGCCCGCGCAGTGGCCCGAGGGCGCTGAGCCCGACTTCAGCAACATCACCGAGATGTGCGACCGGCTCGAGGAGTGGGGCTATCGCGGCACCTTCACGATGCTCCCCTTCGGCCAGCACGATGTGATGTACGCGCCCGAGTGGTGGATGGCGCACCGAGGGCGGCGGGGCGGCCATCGACGTGACGCCGGGCCCGTGCGAGACCGCGGTGGTGTGGGTGAGGTAGGGGGAAGGGGCATGGGGCATCGGGGATGGGGCACGGGGGAACGGCAACGGCGCGCGGGCAGGACTGCCCGTGCCACGGAACGGCGGATGCCGTCGCCGTTGCTTGCAGCTTGCAGCCTGCGGCTGCCGTCACCCCACCCACACCGGACTCGACCACGCCATCTCGCCGTCCGCCTGCCATACGCGCAGGTAGTACCAGACCGGCCCCGCCTCAAGGCACTGGCCGTCCTCGAGGTCGATAGGCACGTCATCGGCGTCCGGGGTGAGCGTCATCAGGTCCTCGTTGCTGCGTACCAGATCGACGCGGCAGACCGGCACCGTGCCCACGACGCGACCGGTGACACGCCGCGGGCTCGCGAGCGCCTCCGCCCCGATCTCGCTGCCCATGCGCGCTCCGTTTACCGCGAATTCGAGGTAGATGCGCGCGCCGGTGGTGGCGTAGCAGTTGCGGGCCTTGAGCGCGTCAACGAGCGCCTTCGCGGTCAGCTCGGGCGCGCGGATCGCCGCGAGCCCCGATTTGTAGCTGAAGCAGAAGCCGTAGTAGTCCGGGTGCTGGCGGCCGGGGAAGCCCGAGTGCGTGTCGCTCGCCGCCGTGAAGCCGTAGCGGTAGCCGCGCGCGAGCCCGGCCTGCGCGCCGCCGCCGGGGATGCACGACTTGTCCCACAGCGGGTTGCCCGCGCCGATGGGCCGCTCCGAGCAGCCCCACATCGAGTAGATCTCGCAGACCGGCTCCAGCTCCTGGTCGTAGATGTCCCAGTCGGTCCACACCAGCGTGTGATGCGGGATGCTGACCAGCTCGTCGCGGCGGGTGCGCAGATACTCGAAGAACGGGCGCGTGCCGTCGGAGGCGAGGTCGAGGTCCAGCCGCTCGCCGGGCCACACGTCCTCGATCTCGTGGTTGTCGAAGTAGACGTTGCGATGCCCGTGGGCGTATGAGTACTCGAAGCCCTTGAGCGCCACGAAGCGTTCGTCCTGGGTGTACTCGGCCGCCTTCTCCTGTGTGGTGATCCACGACTCGCGGTTGCAGCCGGAGTGGTCGGTGACGCAGGTGAAGTCGGCGCCGGCAACATCGCGCGCGTAGCGGATGTAGTCGTCGATGGGCGCCAGGCCGTCGCCGGAGAAACTGGTCTTGCCGTGCATGTCGCCCCAGAACACACGCCCGGTCGGGTCCTCCTGCACGATCGAGGGCTGCGTCTCGACGGTCATCCCGCGGGCATCCGCAACCGGCCGCAGCACATCGCCGGTGACCTCGACGCGTGCATCGATGGCAGGGACCGCGCCGCGCACCGGGTTGCAGCAGCGGTCCATGACGTAGACACGCGGCACGGGGCGCTCGTCGAGCGTGGAGATGGTCGGCAGGCGCAGCAGCACGTGGCCGGGCGGCCCGGCGACCACCTCGACCCGGATGGGCGAGCCCTCGACCTCGCGCATCGCGCCGTCGGGGCTCTGCATGAAAAGGGAGAAGTCGCCGCGCGGCTCGACCACCGGCTGCACGCGCGCGCCCGCCTCGCCCCAGGTGGTGTCACCGTAGGTGATGGCGATCTCGTCGCCGGGCGCGAAGTCGCCGCCGATGACCGTGAAGCTGATCCACCAGCGCTGCATGCAGCGGTCGTCTCCGGGACGCTGCTCGTGGCGCGCGTACGGCTCGAGGAAGGCATCGCCCTCGGTGTGCAGCTCGAAGGTGGTGTTCAGGCGCTTGTAGTGCAGCCACCGGCGTGGGTCGGTCGGGTCGAGGTCCCACCAGCGCTTGTGGTTAACCAGCGGCTCGCCCCAGCCCGCCGAGGGCAGGCCCAGCTTCAGGCGACTGCCCTCCGGCAGCCCGCCCTCTCCCACGACGTAACGGAAGCGAATGGTGACGAACTCGCCCGCGACGAACTCGTCGGGGCGCTGCGTGATCTCGAAGCTCTCCTGCATCGGTCGATGGCTCCTAACGCTCAGTTAGTCGCGCGCACGCGCTCGCGCATCTTCTGCAGCTCCTGGCCCAGGAAGACGCGCTCGGCCACCACCTGCGTGCTGATGATGCCGCCCCACCTGTCACGATCGCTGCGCACCTCGTCCACCAGGTCTTCGAGGAGGGTCAGCGCCTCACGCGCGTCGCCGGCCCGACCGGAGTCGCGCAGCGCCACGTAGCGCATCAGCCGCTGCGTGTACTCGTAGGACAGCTCGAGCTTCGCCAGCCGCCGGCGCACCACGTCGTTGTCGGCGAGTTCGCCTGCCCGGTGCAGGTGCCGGCCCATCTCGTCGAGGACCCGATCGGTGAAGACCGCCGGCCCGTACTTGGTGCCCTGGCCAGGGAAGTGCTGGTTGGTGGTAGCCATCGACTCTTCCATGACGCGGTAGTAGTCGCGCACCGCCGGCCCGGCGGCCCCGTAGAGGTCATTGCACATGCGGTCGAAGAGCGCGTCCACGTCGGCGTCCACGTCCCACAGCAGACGCGCCGCGATGTAGTAGTTCGGGTACAGGGTCCACGCATTGCCGGCGGTGAACTGCGTGAACACGCCCAGGTCGCCGCGCTGGTGGAACCACGGGATGTCCTGCTGCAGGCAATGCACGATCGGCCACGGCATGTCCATCCAGTTGACCTTCCAGTAGTACTCGTAGTAGCACACCGGCGTGCCCAGCCGGTCCCACGCGCGCAGCACGTCCACGTAGCGGCGGTTGCGCGGGCAGCTCGGATCGTTAATCGGGTGGGCCATGCAGTAGTCCTCATAGTGGGTGATGATCACCGAGAGCATGGGGTCGGCCTGGATGGAGCGGTCGCGCGGCGGCCAGTTGTAGACGTTGTAGGCGCCGACGAGCATGTGCGCGTCGGGGTGGGTCTCGCGCAGGTTCTGCGCCAGACGGTTGTAGAAGATCAGGCTGCGTCGCGACATGCTCTGGTCGCGAGGCACGCCGCTCTCGTCCATGGCGCGACAGAACTCGCACTGGCACCATCTCTGCCCGTCGGTGGGCGAGAACGACACCAGGTCGATGCCCGGGTCGTCGTCGAGCAGCCGGCCCATGTTGGCGGCCACCGCCGCGGCGCAGCTTTCGTTGGAGTAGCACAGCTTGCAGGCGCGGTTGGTGGAGCGCCTGCCGTCGATGAGCGCGAACCACTCGGGGTGCTGGGGGAAGTAGTCTTCGTAGCGCAGCAGCGCCCCCTGGGTGTGGTAGATGCCGGGCTCGATGGCGAAGTTGGCGCCGAGGGAAGCGCCGTTGCAGCTCTGGCGGTTGTAGATGGCCCAGTCGGAGCCGCGGCCGACCCAGCGCATGGGGAAGCTGGGCTCGCGGGTCTCGCTGATGCCCGCAAGGGTGATGGTGGCCATCTGCGGCACGACCGTGCCCAGCGGATCGTCGGGCACGTACCAGCGCACGCCCAGGTGATCGTCGAGCAGGCCCATGACGCCGTTGACCGTGCCGCGATCGCTGCCGCCGACGATGGCGAGATCGTTGTCTGCGCAGCAGATGATGTAGCCGCCGTCGGCGAGGTCGCGGGGCGGCACGCGACCGGCTTCCCGGCAGGCGTCGGACGATCCTAGCAGGATGCGGTTGCCCTGTACCTCGTCATCGACGGTCGCCACGGGCAGGACGGCGCCGCTCATCTGCCGCACATACTCGCGCAGCGTCTCGGCGGCGAAGAGCAGCTCCTTTGTGGGGTGGTCGCGCATCACGATGGTGGCGGCGGGCTCCCCGTCGGCGACGATGGTGACCGGCGCGGCGTCGGCGACCACCGGCCCGCCGTCGGCCTGCACTTCCTGCACCGTCGCCGCCGGTGTGCAGCCTGCGACGGCCAGGATGGGGGCGATCAGTACGATTGCGGACAACATGGGACGCATGGCTTGCCACCTCTGCCGACAAAGCGCCGGACCAACGGTGAGGCCTTGGTCCGGCGCGGGTGCACTCTCGACCTTCGGTGCTCGCGGCGGCGACTCCTGCCGCCTGAGCGGACGCGCGCGAGCGCTGCGCGGCCCGTCGCACACTGCTGTCGATGCTGCGCCGCCGGTCGCGGCCAGCAGCCCCCACGTGGCCGGCTCGGGGGGCTCAGCCTGGTCAGGGGGCTCGCCCCCGACTGACGCGCAGATGAGCCTGCTGGAGGTGCCATCGTACTGCGCGTAACCGATGTACGGCTGCGCTGATCCATCCACGGCAAGCTCCGCCCAGGCGTTCGCGCCCTCAAGCGCCCAAGCGTCGCCCGACCAAGTTCCGTAGACCCCCATCCGGGGCTTTGAGGAGCGGTGTTGACAGTTGAGATGTGCCATGCACTGCCGTCCCACGTTGCGTACCTAACCCGCTGCTCCTAGCGGTTGTGACAGCAATGTGAGGAGCGCCCAAGCTGTCAATGGCGACTGAATCGTTGCCTTCGCATTCACCACACCTGTGTGGCTCGCAACCGGACCTCACGGGTTGCCCACAGTCACAGCGACCAACGGCGCCCCAACACCCCGGGGCGCCGTCCTCGTGCCGTAGCCGTTGCTGTTAGCTGTTAGCTGGTAGCGGACCGCTACATCAGATCCAGGCAGGCCAGTGCCTGCTTGTTGCGGATGATCAGGCGGCCGTTGGCGATGATGGGCGCCGTCCAGCTCTGCCCACCCAGCGGCCGGATGCGCCCGAGTTCGTGATAGCGTTCGGGCGTGGCCTCGACCATCACCACGTCGCCGCTGGCCCCCGCCATGGCGATGAGCACTCCATCGACGCCGACCAGGCCGCCGCGCTCGAAGCCGCTCTGTGCCCACACGATCTGCCCGTTGCCGGGGTTCAGGCACAGCAGGTTCGGGTTGCTCGGCCCGTACATCAGCCCGTTGTAGAAGACCGAGGTGTTGATGTGCGAGGCCATGTTCTTGTTCTCCCACACGATGCGGGGACCATCGGCCTCGATGGCGATCACCGCGCAGCCCCGCCGGTAGTTGCTGGTGATGAAGATGTGGTCGCCCGAGACGATGGGCGTGGCGGCGTTGACATCGTAGTCGGTCTCCCACGGGACGCGCCAGAGCAGTTGCCCGTCCGCGGCGCGCACGCCGATGAGCGCCTTGCCCGCGAACACCACGTACTGGTCGACCTCCTGGATGGTGGCCTTGACCGGCGTGGCGTAGCCCGGAATGTCGCTGCCGCCGCCGGCCCAGATGGTCTCGCCGGTGGCCTTGTCAAGCGCCGCGACGCAGGCGTCCGGGCCGCCGGGCACCACGACCACGCGGTCGCCGTCGATGAGCGCCGACATGGCGTAGCCCCACTGCGGGCTGACGCCCCCGAACTGCCGGCGCATGTTCACCGCCCACACGGTCTCGCCGGTCGCGGCGTCGAGGCAGTGCACCTGGCCGAGGTAGCTGACCACGTAGATGCGACCGCTGTCGTAGACGGGCGTCGAGCGGGTGAAGCCGTAGTCGGCGCGCTCCAGGTCGGGATAGCGCGCCTGCCAGAGGTCCTGGCCGGTCTCGAGGTCGATGGCGCGCACGACGTCATCGGCGCCATCGTGGTCCACGATGAACACCTTGCCTTCGGCGACCGATGGCCCGGCGTAGCCGTCGTCGTGCATGGGCGTCTGCCACAGCACCTGCGGCGGGCGGGCGTTCCAGTCCTTGTTGATCCCGGTGTCAGGCGCGATGCCGTTGCGGTCGGGGCCGCGCCAGTTCGGCCAGTCGGCGGCGAAGGCGCCGACCGTGAACGTGGCGGCGATCACGACGGTGATGAGCCTGGCTGAGCGCATGGATTCCCTCCGGACGTCGCTGTTGGGGCTCGTGATGGTCGGGGCGCCGCTGCGGCCCTACCCGAAGGAGTAGACGGCGCCGTCCGCGGCGCCGATGACCAGCCGGCGCCGGCCGACCGCCGGTGAGGCGCTGATGGCCGCCCCGGCGTTGAAGCTCCAGACCTGCCGACCGGTTGCAAGATCGACCCGGTAGACGTTCCCGTCGGACGAGCCGAAGATCACGTGCGAGCCGTTGATGACCGGCGATGAGTCGACGTCACTGCGCGTGGCGAAGGTCCACGCCACGTTCCCGGTTGCCCGGTCTACGCGGAAGACGTTGTTGCTGCGCGAGGCGAAGACCACCGCGTCGCCCATGACCGCGGCCGAGGCGTAGATGCCCGAGGTGCGCGACGGCTCCTCGTGCTGCCACACGATCGCCGCGTCGGACAGCCGCACCGCGTAGTACTTGCCCTCCAGGCCGCCGACGTAGACCACGCCCGAAGCATAGGCGGGCGCGCCCGCGAAGTTGCCGCCGAGCATCGCCGCGCGCACCTGCCGGCCGGTGGCCAGATCGATGATGCGCAGAACGCCGTCGCAGCTCGCGATCATGACCAGCCCGCCGGCCTCGCAGGGCGTGCAGTGCACCTGCGCGTCGGCCTCGTACGACCACAGCTTCGCGCCGTCGCTGGCGCGCACGCGGTAGAGGTGGTTGTCGTAGGAGCCGAAGAGCACCGAGTCGGCCACGAAGATCGCGCCGGACGCGATCTTGCCGTCCGTGGTGAACTTCCAGCGCAGGGTGCCGTTGGCCGTGTTGATGGCGTAGAACGTGCCGCCCTCGTCGCCGACGTAGACCGTGCCGCCCTGCACCAGCGGCGCGGCCGAGATGCCACTGCCGCCGGTGACGAACTTCCACCTCATGCGGCCGGTGGACAGGTTGATGGCGTGCAGCGCGCCGGTCATAGTGCCGACGTAGACGGTGTCGCCGACGATGGCGGCCGTCGATTCGACCGAGCCGCCGGTCTCGTAGGTCCACTTGAGTGCCAGGTTCGCCGCCAGCGGCGAGTGCGCCACACCCGTGTTCTGCGCCTTCCCGCGGAAGGTGGGCCAGTCGCCGCCGGTCTGCGCGACCGCCGCCGCCACGCACACGACAGTCAGCGCGATCAGCACGCCGGTCGTCCGCCACCCCATGCCACTCACTCCGTCCTCAGTGCGTCGATGAGTCTCCCGCGCACCGCCGCCCGCGCGCCCGCGACGCAGGCCGCGAGGCCGACGACCAGGATTGCCGCCAGCACCGCGATCAGCGCGCTCCAGTTCACGTTCGCCTGCGCGGACGCCAGGTGCGGCGCGACCGCGATCAGCGCCGTTAGCGTGCCCGCCGCCATGCCCGCCGCAAGCAGTCCCGCGTTCTCGACGACCAGCAGCCGGGTCAGGTTCGCGCGTACGAAGCCGGTCGCCAGCATGAGCGCGAACTCCGCGCGGCGTTCGAAGGCGCTGCGCAGGACCACCGCCACCAGCCCGATCGTCCCCAGCAGCAGCCCGAGCCCGCCCAGCGCCAGGAACATCACCAGGTAGGTGTTCTGCACGCCGATGTACTCGTTGAGCACCTCGCGCGTGGAGCGCACCTGCACGCCCATCTCGCCCAGGGCCGAGCGCAGCGCGTCCGCCACGGCCTGCTCGCGGCCCTTCGGCGCGTCGATCAGGAAGTAGCTCGGGCCGTCCACCTCCGGGTAGAGGCGCTGCAGCTCGTCCTCCGCAATGAGCAGATCGCTTTGAAAGATGCTGCCGGACAGCAGGCCGACGAAACGCAGGTTCGCCTCGCCGGCGGGCGTCGTGATGGCGTAATCCCTGCCGAGCCCCGAGTGTATCTGCCACGTCACGCTGGCCTGGTCGCCGAAGGTGGGCACGCCGCTCTCTGTGGCACCTTCGCCCAGCAGCCCCCACGGGTTACCACCGGGCGGCTGCTCGGCGGTGACCACCGTGAAGCCGTCGCGCTCGATCATGGCGTCGCTCACACCCAACAGGCGCGGATGGGTCGGGCGCGCGATGTTCAGGCACGAGATGTCCTCGCCGGGGCTGCGTATGAGTGAGATGATCTCGACGTCCGCCAGCGCCTGCTCCTCGGCGGGCAGAAAGCCCAGGTTCGCGCGGCCCTCGGGTGTCGCCGGATCGAAGCGCAGCGGGACCGATGAGGTGGCGATCAGCGCGAACCCGCCGGTCCCGGAGGCGCGGTCGTGCACGTCGATGCCGGAGAAGTCCACGGAGTTGGCCGCGACGGTTACGATCACGAAGGTCGCCGACGCCAGCAGGCCGACGAGCAGCAGGCTGCGCCCGCGGTTGGCGCCGGCGCTGCGCAGCGCCAGGCGGGTCAGGGAGCGCGGGGCATCGGGCATCGCGACTGCGCCCTGCAATGACATGTGCGCGCCCGCCAGCGCCGCCACCAGCAGCAGTGCGCCGATGCCGAAGAATGCGCCCTGCGCCGGGACCGCGCTGCTGACCAGCGCGGCAATCGTCAGGCCGCCGGCCGCCACCAGCGACACGATCAGTGTCCGGCGCACCCAGCCGCTGCGCGCCTCGGGGTCGGCGCCCGCCGCCTGCCGGCCGCGCAGCAGCTCCAGCACCGGCCGGCCGCCGAGCGTGCGCACGCCCCACCAGGTGGCGATCACGCCCACCAGTAGTGCCGCGAGCGCGCCCTCGACGATAGTCAGCGGCTGGGCGAACACCCACAGGGCGGGTGTGTCGCCCAGCGCGCCGCGCCACCACGTGGTCAGCGCGTCGATGACACCGTGCGCGTAGAGGATGCCCAGCGGTGTGCCCAGGCCCGCGCCGATGACCGACAGCAGTACGCCCTCGGCGGCGATGGTCCGGCCGACCGCGCGCGCCGGGAAGCCGGTCGCCAGCATGATGCCCGCCTGCGACGCGCGGCGCTCGGCGGACAGGCGCATCAGCGTGCCCGCGAGCCCCGCGCCGGCGAACACCAGGAACATGCTCATGCCGAGAAACAGGCCGGCGAAGTCCGAGGTGCCCCTGCTCGCCGCCAGCGCCTGCTCGCGCACCGGCACGAAGCGCATGCCCGCGTCCGCGGGCACAAGTTCGGTCAGGAGAGCTTCACTCAGCCGGTGCGCGAACCACTCCGGTTGGCAGCCCTCTGTGACGCGGACACGGAGGGCCGTGACCCAGGGCTGCGTGTCCTCGGGAGCGCCCCACATGCGACGCAGCAGGCTCGCGTGCAGGAAGGCCCTGGGCGCGGCACGGTAGCGGTCCCAGTACTCCTCGTCGCGGTCGGTGATGCGCGAGAGGTCAATCGGGAAGGTCGGATCCCAGTCGCCCATCTCCTCCGCGTCGGTGATGCCCTCGAACTCCGGGACGAGGTCGGGGTCCGCGGCCAGGCCGGTCATCTCCGCAATCGCGCGCAGCGTTACCTCGGCCGAGCGCTCCTCGTAGCCGGACGGCGTGCTCACCCGCCAGGTGATCGTGAAGCGCTCGCCGACGCGCGCACCAAGGTCCTGCGCCGCCCATGCGTTGAGGATCACGTCTTCCGGCCCGAGGCGCGCCTCGCCCTCGACCAGCGACAGGTCTCTGGCGTGGTGAAGCCCCGCCACGACCGAATACGCGATGCTGCGCGTGGGCGCCTGCGTCGAGGCGATGGTGTCGGCGAGGTAGACGGACGTCGGTTGGAGCGTGGTGCCGAGGTAGCGCGCGGCGGAGGTGCCCGCCGCCACCTGGGGCTCGGTCAGGGTCACGGTGTCACTGACCACCACCACGTTGTGCTCCTGGACGCGCACAGACAGGCCGTAATCGGCAAGGGCCATGGCCTGCGCGAGGAGCTGCGGTTGCCGGCTCGGCGGGGTCGGGCCGCGGGCGTCCGTGCGCCGCGTCGGATAGCCGTGCGGGCCGGGCGCGGGCGCGAGCACCAGGGCGTTGGCCGCGCCCGGTTGCCCGATCTGCTCGGCGAGCCACGCGCGGTCCAGGAAGAGCGTGCGCGGCATCTGCGCCGAGCCGTCGAGACGGAAGCCGCCGGGGCCCTCGTCAGGCATCACCCGGGTCACGGTCACGCGCAGCGTGGCGAGGGCGTCCTCGCGCCGGCGTTCGGCGAAGAGTGTCCCCGCCCTCGCCCCGCTCTCACGGGAGACCGTCACCAGCAGCACGTCTCCCTCGGATACGCCGGCGTCGGTGGCCAGCGAGGCGTTGACGGCCGCCCTGCGGGGGGCCAGCTCGAAGCGCTCCGTGCCGGGGAAGAGGCGCCCGAAGCCGGGCTCGACGCCGATGACCGAGACGTTGGCGACGACCGCCTCGCCGCCCATCGCCTGCGCGGAGCCGTCGAGCATGATCAGCGGCTCGACGACGCCCTGCAGGTTGCTCTCGCGGGCGAGGTCGGCGCGGAAGAAGCGCGGGGAGGTGACCGCGTCGAAGATGGCGCCAAGGCGCGAGAGCGCGGTGCGCCGCAGCGAGCCGCGGATCGAGTCACCGATGATCAACGAGCCGACGATGACCGAGGTGGCGACTGCGAGGCCGATGGCGACCACCAGGCCGGTCCGCCGGTAGTGGGCGAGGCTGCGCAGGACCAGGCGCGCGAAGCTCATGCTCCGGCCCCTCCCGCCTCCCCCTCCCACGGCTCCAGCCTGCCCTCGCGCAGCGCCAGCCCGCGCCCGAGCATGGCCGCCTGCTCGGTGTTGTGCGTGACCATCAGCACGGTCACGCCGTCCTCGGACAGCTCGCGCAGCAGCTCCATCAGGCGCAGGCCCGTCTCGCGGTCAAGGTTGCCGGTGGGTTCGTCGCACAGCAGCAGCCGCGCGCCGTTGATGAGCGCGCGCGCCGCGGCCACGCGCTGGCGCTCGCCGCCGGAGAGCTTCGCCGGGAAGGCATCCGCGCGCCCGCCCACGCCCATGCGCTCGAGCAGCTCTCTCGCGCGCTGGGCGGCGCCGTCGGCCGCGCCTGCGGCCAGCGCCGGCAGCGCCACGTTTTCGACGGCGGTGAGCTGGGGCAGCAGATGGTGGTCCTGGAAGATGAAGCCCACCTCGTGCGCGCGGAACTGCGCCAGCATGGGCCCCTCGAGCGCGGTCACATGGATCGGCCCCAGGCGCACGGAGCCCGAGGTCGGTCGGTCGAGCGAGCCGATGATGTTCAGCAGCGTACTCTTGCCCGAGCCCGAGGGCCCGAGGATTGCGAACGTCTCGCCCGGCTCGGCGCGCAGCGAGACGTCCGCCAGCACCATGTTGGGGCCGGTCGGCGTCTCGTAGACCTTGCTCACACCCTCGACGACCAGCGTGCGCGCATCGTCAGTCATCCGCGCCGGCCACCTCCTCGCGCATCTCTGGCGGCTCGCGCAGCACGATCGCGCCGGTGGGGCAGGCCTCGGCGCACTCGATCGCCGCCGCGCGCAGGCCCTCGGCCAGCGACTCGCCGAACGGGACGGCAGTGCGCACGTCGAAGCCGCGGCCGATGAAGGTCAGCCCCAGCGCCTCGCGATGCCGCTCGGCAATACGCACGCACAGCCCGCAGGCGATGCACTTGCCCGACTCGTAGATGATCGCCGGGTGCGTGCCGTCGCGCTCGAAGCCGCGGCGAGTGCCGTCGAAGGCGCGCGCGTCCGCGCCCAGCTCGATGGCGTGCCGGCGCAGCAGGCACTTGCTCAGCCCGCGGCAGTCGCAGTGCATGCAGCGGAGGCCCTCGCGCGTGGCCTCCTCGTCATTGAAGCCGATCGGCTCGCCGTCCGAGGGCTCGGTGCGCGGGTGATCGCTGGCGTCGGCGGCCATCAGCGCGGCGGTGTGCTCGTCGAGGCGGCCCATGGTCACGTTGAAGGGCCGGGCGGCGGGCACGATCTCCTCGCCCGCGAGCCACTGCGAGATGGCCTGCGCGGCCTCACGCCCTCCCGCCAGCGCCCGCACCGCCAGGTTCGACGGGCTCTGCGCCGAGCCGGCCACGAAGACGCCCGCGATGGGGCTCTCGTGCGTGCCGCGATCGGCTTCGAGGCCTCGGCGGCCGAAGGGCACGCCCAGCTCCGCCGCGGTCGCCTCGTCCACCTCGCCGACGGCCAGCAGCACCGCGTCGAAGTCGCGACGCAGGTGATCGAGCACCACGTCGCGCCCGACGCGCACGCCCGAGCGCAGCTCCACGCCCAGGCCGAGGACCACCTGCGCCTCGGCCGCCAGCACCTCCGGCGGCAGGCGCTGGTGGTCGATGTCGCGCATGCCGCCGCCGGGGCCCTCGCGCTCGTCGAAGATGACCACCGCGTGGCGGTCGGCGCGCAGGCGCCACGCCGCCGCCAGGCCCGACGGGCCCGCGCCCACGATGGCGACGCGCCTCCCGCTGGGCGGCGCCGACTCGGGCCGCCAGCACCCGCCGCGCGCGAGGTCCTCATCGCCGACCCAGCGCTTGAGCAGCCGGATGGCAACGGGCTCGTCGTGTGATGCGCGCCGGCAGGCCTTCTCGCAGGGGGCGGGGCAGATGCGGCCGAGCACCGACGGCAGCGCGATGCGCGTGCGCACCGTGCGGCTGGCGGCGGCGCGGTCGCCGGCCACGATCTGCCGGATCATCAGCGGGATGTTCATCCCCGCCGGGCACGCGAGCTGGCACGGTCCCAGACAATCGCCCAGGTGGTCCGACAGCAGCAGCTCCACCGCCATGCGCCGGGCCGCGCGCACCTCGTCGGTCTCGCTTTCGACTACCATGCCCTCGCGCGCGATCATGCCACACGAGGGCACGAGTCCCTCGGCGCCGTTGACGCGCACCACGCACACCATGCACGAGGTCTGTGGCGGCAGGCCCTCGCGATAGCACAGCGTCGGGATCTCGATGCCCGCCGCGCGCGCCGCCTCGAGGATGGTGGCGCCCTCGCGCACGGTGACCTGGTGTCCGTCGATGGTGAGCGTCGGCATGATCAGTGCACTTCGATCGCGTTTACCGGGCAGACGCCGCGGCAGGTGCCGCAGCGGATACACTTGTCGTCGATGATCTCGTGCTTGTGCAGCGGGCGCATGGGGATCGCCCCCGCCGGGCACGCCTGCGCGCACTTCGTGCAGCCGATGCACTCGTCGGTGATCACGTAATGGATGAGCGCGCGGCAGCGGCCGGCCGGGCAGCGCCCCTCGATGTGCGCCTGGTACTCATCGCGGAAGTAGCGCAGCGTGGACAGGATCGGGTTGGGTGCGCTCTGCCCCAGGCCGCACAGGCTCGAGCGCCTGACCATGCGCGCCAGCGCCTCCAGCCGCTCGAGGTCGCCCTCGCGGCCCTCTCCGGTGGCGATGCGCTCGAGGATCTCCAGCATGCGGCGTGTGCCGATGCGGCAGGGCGTGCACTTGCCGCACGACTCGCGCTGCGTGAACTCCAGGAAGTAGCGGGCCACGTCCACCATGCAGTCACTGTCGTCGAGCACCACCAGGCCGCCTGAGCCCATGATCGCGCCCACGGAGCTGAGCGCCTCGTAGTCCACGGGCGTGTCGGCCAGCTCGGCGGGGATGCAGCCGCCCGAGGGCCCGCCGATCTGCACCGCCTTGAAGGTGCGGCCCTCGGCCACGCCGCCGCCAATCTCCTCGACGATCTCGCGGATGGTCATGCCCATGGGCACCTCGATCAGCCCGCCGCGCGCGACCTTGCCGGCGAGCGCGAAGACCTTGGTGCCCGCCGAGCGCTCGGTACCCAGCGCGGCGTAGCGCTCCGCGCCCTCGCGGATGATCCACGGCACGGCCGCCCACGTCTCCACGTTGCTGATGAGGGTCGGCCGCCCCCACAGGCCGTCCTCGGAGGGGTAGGGCGGGCGCAGGCGCGGGTGGCCGCGGTTGCCCTCGAGCGAGGCGAGCAGCGCGCTCTCCTCGCCGCACACGAACGCTCCGGCGCCCTCACGGACCAGCAGCCGTAGCGAGAAGCCGCTGCCCAGGATGTCCTCACCCAGCAGGCCGCGCTCCTCGCACGCCTCGATGGCGTTGCGCACGCGCTGCACCGCGAGCGGATACTCTGCGCGGATGTAGAGCAGCCCCTCGTGCACGCCGGTGGCCCAGGCGCCGATGATCATGCCCTCGAGCACGCGGAAGGGGTAGGATTCGAGGATCATCCGGTCCATGAACGCGCCCGGGTCGCCCTCGTCGCCGTTGCAGATGATGTACTTGGGCTCGGCGGCGGCGTCGCTCACGAGCTGCCACTTGACGCCCGTGGGGAAGCCTGCCCCGCCCCGCCCGCGCAGCCCCGAGGCCTTGATCTCGTCGATGACCTCCCGAGGGGTCATCTCGGCCAGCACCCTTCGCAGGGCCGTGAAGCCGCCGCCGTCGAGGTACTCGTCGAGGTCAAAGGGGTCGAGCGCGCCGCCGTGCTCGGTGGCGATGTGCACCTGTCGGCCCAGGAAGTCGCCGACCGCCCCGTCGCGCACGTTCAGCGCATAGCGCGTCACCGGCGTCCAGGTGCGGTCATCGAGCAGGTGATCCAGCGCCGAGGTGATGGTCGCGCGCAGGCGCCGCAGGCCCTGGGGCTCGAAGTGCCGGCGCACAATGCCCTCGGCGTCCTCGGCGCGGACCCTGGCGTAGAGCGCGGGCTCCTCGCCGGGTATCACCACCTCGACCAGCGGTGTGCGGTGGCACATCCCGACGCAGCCCACCGGCTTGACCACCGCAGGCGCGGCGAGATCGTTGACCGCCCGCTCGAGCGCGGTGCGCACGTCCATGCTCCCGCCCGCGATGCAGCACGAGCCGATGCCGATGCGGATCTCGGCCAGGCCGTCGGCGCGCCCCTCGACCGGCTCGGCCGCGGGCGCCAGCACGCCGCGGCGCTTGAGTTCGAGGAAATCGGCGATCGCGTCGGGCACGGTGTCGCCGGTGAGGTGGCCGTAGGTTATGCCGTCGATCTGCATCACCGGCGCCAGCGTGCAGCAGCCAAGGCAGGCCACCTGCTCGATGGTGAAGAGCCGCTCACGGTCGGTGTCGGCGTCGGGGTGGATCTCCAGGTGGCGACGGAGGGCCTCGGTGACCTGGTCGGCGCCCTTGACGTGGCAGGCCGTGCCGTGGCAGACGCGGACAACGTGCTCGCCCACGGGGTGATGGCGGAACTGCGTGTAGAAGCTCGACACCCCGGCGATCTGCGCCGGGGTGATCTGCGTGATCTCGCAGACGCGGCGCAGCGCCTCGGGGGGCAGGTAACGGTAGTGGTCCTGCAGCGCCCGCAGGATGGGGATGACCGCATCGCGCGTGCGGCCGACCTCCTCCACCACGCGATCGACCGCATCAAGGTCGATCTCCTCAGTCACGGCCGCATCGGTGCTCAGAAGGTGAATTCCCCTCCGTTTGCCCCGCCCGTGGGTGGCGCGGCCGGCGTCGCGCCGTCGCCGTTGCCGTTCGCCCCGCCACCGCCGCTGCCTTCCCCCCCACCGTTGACCCCGCCGGCTTCGGCGCCCCCGTCACCGCCGCCTGCGCTGATCCTGTAGAGGTCGCGCGGCGTCCGGATGAAGATGCTGCCGTCAACGAAGGCGGGCGTGGCGTGCGTCTCCTCGCCCAGGCTCGCGGTGGTGATCTCGCGGAACTCACTCCCGGTGGCAAGGATGTGCATGACCCCGTCACCACCGAGGACGTAGAGGCGATCGCCGACCACCACCGGCGAGGCGTAGAAGCTGCCCTCGCCCTCAAGCTGCTGCTCCCAGACCGGCTCACCATCCTGGAGCCGGTAAGCGCTCATGTACCCGAAGCTGGCGAGGATGTACACCAGCGTGCCGTCGCTGACCGGGCTGGCGGTGTCGGGCATGGTGCCGGTCGCGCGCCAGACGACGTGCGACTGCGTGACGTCTCCCTGGCCGTCGGGGCGGATGGCCACCAGCTCGGCGCCGTCGGAGCACGCGATGACCATGCCGCCGGCGAAGATCGGGGAGGGCGCGACATCTCCGGCGAGCACGTCGGCGCGCCATACCTCCTCGCCGCTGTCGGCGTCGTAGCCGATGACCCACGGGTTGGCCGCGGTGACGATCTGATGGCCGTCACCGACCGGGATGATGATGGGCGTGCTCCACGAGTTGGGCACCGGGCGCGCGGTCTCCCACACTCGCCGGCGGCTGCGCACGTCCAGCGCCACCAGCCGCGACAGCTCGTCATCGGCTTCGCCCTGGTCGAGCTGAACGATCAGCGTCTCGCCGTATACCACCAGCGAGGAGGCGTGCCCGTACATGCTCTCCAGTGGGCCCATGGCGCGCACCCACAGCTCGTCGCCCTCGAAGGTGAACGCGGCGACGTCGCCGTTGGCGAAGGATGCGAACACGCGCTCGCCGTCGGTGGCCATGGTGGGCGCGGCGTAGCCGGTCTCCTCCCCAACCTCAGGCGGCTCCTCGTCGGCGCTGAAGTCGCTGAGCACGCTGCGCGCCCACAGCAGCGTGCCGTCATCCGCATCGTAGGCGCACACCTGGCGGGTCTCGGCGTCGGCGCAGGAGACGAAGACGCGATCGTTCCACACGATGGGCGAACTCTGTCCCGGCAGCGGGATGCGCGACTTCCACGCGATGTTGCGCCCTTCGACGCCGTCCCAGGAGTCGGGGTAGTTGCCCGGCGGCGCGACGCCGCTGCCGTGCGGCCCGCGGAAGCGCGGCCAGTTGCGCGCATACTGCCGGTCGAACTCGGTCGTGGGATCGACCGCGGTCGCCCCGCCGGTGCCGGCCGCGCCGGGCGGTCCTGCCGGTCCGGGTGGCCCCGGGGGTCCGGCCCGGCCCTGCGGCCCCGCGGGCCCCTCCGGGCCCTGTGCGCCGGTCGCGC
>JALGVA010000283.1 GCA_029820295.1 Candidatus Zipacnadia bacterium | reverse complement strand
CGCCCAGCCACGCGCGGTAGCCATCGTGGCGGCCATGATGATACTGTTCGGCATGGTCCCCGGCCTCCCGACGCTGAGCTTCTTCCTCATCGGCGGCCTCGCCGGCGTGCTGGCGTGGTTTGCCGCGCAGCGCGCACCCGGCGAGCAGGAGGGGGAGGCGGCGGGAGATCGTGCGCGATCTCAGGGCGAAGCGGCGGACGACGCGCCCCCGGCGATACCGGCCGTGGACCGGCTCGCCGTTGACCTCGGCTACGGCCTCGTCGAGCTGGTGGACGAGGACCGGCAGGGAACGCTGCTGCGCCGCATCGCTGCCATCCGCGACCAGATCGCCGCCGAGCTGGGCCTGCTGGTGCCGCCCGTGCGCATTCGCGACGACATGTCGCTCCAGCCGCAGGCGTACGCCATCCGGCTGCGCGGCGCGGCCATCGCGGAGGGCGAGCTGCAGCCCGCCGGCGTCATGGCCATCGCCGCCCACGAGGCGCTCGACCCGCTGCCCGGGCGGTCCGTCACGGAGCCGGCCTTCGGCCTGCCCGCATGGTGGATCGAGCCGGCCCAGCGAGCGCTGGCGGAGGCGCGGGGCTACACGGTGGTCGAGCCCGAGGTCGTGCTCGCCACGCATCTGAGCGAGCTGATCAAGAGCCACGCGTCGGAGCTGCTCAGCCGCCAGGACGTGCAGATGATGCTCGATGACCTGCGCCGCAGCAACTCGGCGGCGGTCAATGAGCTGATCCCGGACCTGGCCTCGGTCGGCCAACTCCATCAGGCCCTGAGCGCGCTGCTGGAGGAGGGCGTGCCGATCGCGGACCTGTCCACGATCGTCGAGGCGCTGGCCGACGCCCTGCGCGTCGCGCCGGACCTGGCCGAGGCGACCGAGCATGTGCGTGTGGCGCTGGGCCGGGCGATCTGCGAGTGCCACCGCGATGACGACGGCGCGCTGTCGGTCTACGTCCTCGATCCCGAGCTCGAGGCGCGCATCGCCGGGTCGATGGTGGACACCGCGCAGGGCCCGGCGTGCCTGCTCGACCCGGCCGACCTGCGGGCGCTGCTGGAGGCGGCGCAGCGCGCGATCGAGGAGATGGCCGCTCAGGGCCGCGCGGCGGTGGTGCTGACCTCGGCGCCCATCAGGCGGCACCTGCGGGCGCTCACCGCGCGCAGCTTCCCGGAGCTGACAGTGCTGTCCCACGCCGAGGTCGCGGCCGACGTGCGCGTGCGGGCGCTGGGCTCGATAGCGGTGGAACCGCAGGGCGGTCGCGAGCCGGTGGCGGCATGACTGAGCTGGTGGGCGCGCTGCTCGAGCGGCTGGTCACCACGCTGCCGGCCGGCCTGCGCGTGGCGGGAATGACGGCCGTCGCGCCGGGGTTGAGCCTGCAGCAGGCGCCACCGGGAGTGCGGGTGATGCTGGCCGTCGCTCTCGCCGTGGTCATCGCGCCGGTCGCCGCCGGCGGCGGGGCGCCGCCGGACGGTCCGCTGCGCTTCATGGCACTGTGCCTGACCGAGTTGGCAGTGGGGCTGGCGATGGGCTTTGTGGCCGCGGCGGTGCTGGAGGCGCTGCGCTTCGGGGGCGAGGTGCTCGACCTGCAGATCGGGCTGCGCGCCGGCCAGCTCTACGACCCGAGCACCGGCACGCAGTCGGGGATCCTGAGCACCGCCTACGCCATGGTCGCCCTGGTGCTGTTCGTCACCCTCGACGGCCACCACTGGCTGCTGCGCGGACTGGCATCGAGCTTCGCGATCTTGCCCGTCGGCGCGGCGAGCGCGGGCCCCGGGCCGGTCGAGTTGGTCGGCGACCTGGGCACCAGCGTGCTCGTGATGGGGCTGCGCATCGCGGCCCCGGTGATGGCCGTGCTGCTGCTGGCCGACCTGGCCTTTGGCCTGGTGGCGCGAGCCGTGCCGCAGATCAACGTCTTCCTGGTCGGGATTCCGGCCAAGATCGCGATCGGCCTGACCATCGCCGCGGCCGGCGCGCCGCTGCTGCTGGCCAACCTCGAGCGCATCGCGCGCCTGATGGCCAAGGCCCTGGAGGTCATCCTGCGCGCGCTGGCGGGATAGCGCATGGCAAGCGAAGAGCGAACCGAGCAACCGACGCCACGGAAGCGACGGCAGGCCCGGGAACGCGGGCAGGTGGCGACGAGCGTGGACCTGTCGCGGGCCCTGGCGCTGCTGGCGATCTACCTCGCCTGGCGCCTGGGCGGGCGCGGCATGGTCGAGGCGCTGCTGGGCGCCACCGAGCGCTGGCTGCGGGCCGCGTCGGCGCTGGAGCTCGATCCGGAGACCGTCATGCTGGGGTACTCGGACGCGCTGCCGCTGCTGGCCGCGGTACTCGGCCCGGTGATGCTGGCGGCGGTGATCGGCACCGTCGTGGCGGCGAGCGCTCAGACGCGCGGGCTGCTCGCCTCGGCCGCCCTGCAGCCCGACTTCAACCGCGTGAACCCGGTCAACGGCGCGAAGCGGCTGCTGAGCTGGCGCGGCATGGTCGCCGCCGGCAAGGGCATCGTGAAGGTCGGGCTCGTGCTCCTCATCGCCGCGTGGGTACTGCGGGACAGGGCCCCCGAGATCCTCGCCGTGGGCGGCATGGAGCTCGGCCCGATGATGGCGTCGATGCTCACCATCGCCGCCGAGATGGTGCTCAAGTGCATGGTCGTGCTGATCGTGCTGGGCGCGGCCGACTACGCCTTCGAGTGGTGGGACCGCGAGAAGTCGCTGCGCATGACCCGGCAGGAACTGCGCCGCGACCTGCGCGAGGAGGAGGGCGACCCGCAGATCCGGCAACGGCGACGGGAGCTGCGCCGCGGCATGCTCGCGCAGGGGATATCCGCCGAGATGCCGCAGGCGGACGTAGTGGTGACGAACCCCACGCA
>JALGVA010000282.1 GCA_029820295.1 Candidatus Zipacnadia bacterium | reverse complement strand
TAGAACACCCGGCGGCCCTGGTAGTCACGGCCGAACCAGTCCCTCAACTCAGGGAAGCGCTCCCTCGCCTCCTCCACCGGGATCAGCCGGGCCCTGTCGATCTGGCCGATGATGCGACCGTGGTCCCAGTCGAGCACGCCACGCTCCTCCAGGATGCGCAGCGTGTCCACCAGGCCCGAGGCCTTCACGATCTCCTCTTCCAGGTCCACGGACTCGTCGGAGGCGATGCCCTCCACCTCCAGGCGGCCGTCCGCCAGCTCCACCGCCTTCGTCACCGGCAGCAACAGGGACCAGTCGGCCGCCACGGCGATGGCGTCCATATGCTCATCACCTCCCGGAATCGCGCAGGCCCGCCGACTGCTCAGCGGGCCTGTCGCCACCAACGGCTGAGAACTTGCTACGCCCTGATCATCGGCCTGCCTCGGCGCTCGTCCGCCTGCACGCGCGCCGCCCGGCGGTCGCGGATGTAGCGCGCCACCCGGCGCGCGCGGTCGCGGTCCACGGCCGCCGCCAGGTACTGGCGCTCGATCTCGCGCAGCTTGGCCGGGTCCGTCTCTGCGTCGAGCATGGCGCGGCAGCGCTCCATGTCCTTGAGCCGGGCGGCGTCCACCTCGTCCGCACGCGCGATCAGGGCGTCGTCGAGACCATGCGCCGCCGCCAGGCCGGCCTCCGTCTTCGCCAGGAGCTTACCGACCTGCTTCACCAGTGCGCCGAGTTCCTTGCTCATGTTGCCGCCTCCCGCAGGGCCGCCGCCGCTTCGCGCACGCGCGCCGACCGCGGCTTGGCTCCGACCGCCTCGTGGGTCGCATTGCTGAGCCGCTCGGCGCGGGCCTCGCGGATCGCGCGCGCCAGGCCGGTGTCATCGAGCTGCTCAGTCGGCTCCATGAAGGTCGTCATCAGGCCCCGCTTGCGCTCGATCAGGTCGCGCCGCCGCCGCTCATAGGGCACGTCGGTGCCCAGCGTGTACACGTCCACGCTGCCCCACCGCTGGTTCATCCGGTTCTGGCGGCCGTTGCGCTGCGCGATCTCCTTGGCTGTCCACGGCAGATCGTAATGCACCAGCCAGCGTGCCCGCTCCAGGTTGAGCCCGGTGCCGGCGGCGCCGCTGCCCACGATGATGTCGTACTGCGCCATCTTCCGGCGCGTCGCCGCCTCCTGGGCGAGATCGCCGCTGCCGCGGCCCGCGTCGGCGTTGAAGCCCATGCGCCGCAGCTCGGTGTCCTCGCCGCTCAGTTCCCCTGTGATGACGCCCACGCGGAAGCCGCGCCGCTTCAATTCGTCCGCGATCAGGCGCACACTCTCCAGGGATTGGGCGAACACCAGCCCCGGCACCTGCCCGCCGTCCTCGTCGCGGTCGCGGTGCCGCTGCGCGATCTCCACCACCCGCTGGATGCGCGGGTTGTCCGCCGCCTGCGTGTGCTCCAGCACCCGCGCCACCGCCCGGTCGCGGGTGAAGGCCAGGGAGCGCCCGATGTCGTCGAGCTTCTTCGCCCGCGCCTCAGCGGACAGGCCCTCCAGGGCGCGTGCCGGCACCATGCGCGCAATCGCCTCCCGCCGCTCGTCGCTGCCCTCCGGGGCGCGCCGGGCGGCGTTGTAGGCGTCCAGCACGCCGCGGTAGGCCCTTTGCTGAGCTTGCGACAGCTCCACCGGCAGGTGCTCGTGGTGCTCCTCGACGCCGGTGTCCACGTCCAGGGCGTAGAAGTAGGGCGCGACCAGCCGCTGGAGGGCCTCCCGATTGGCCTCGGTGTTCAGGCCGTAGCGGCGGCGGAAGGCCTCGAAGCCCTCCTCGGGATACTTGTCCGGGCGCACCTTGCGGAGCAGGTCGTAGACCTCGGAGACGTCGTTCTTGACCGGCGTGGCCGTGGCCGTCACGAAGTAGGGCGCCTCCGCGGTAGTTGCGTCGATGACCCGCGCCAGGCGGCTGTCCGGCTTGCCCTTGCGGTTCAGCGTGTCGTGGCCCTCGTCCACCATCTGGTAATCGAAATGCCAGCCCTGCGCTTTGACTGCCGCCTGCACCGCCTCCGTCACCTCGGCCCGCGGGGCACTGCGCAGCCACGTCGCCGCCTGCGCCTCGTCGCCCTCGAAACGGTCCTGCGCAAGCGCCCAGGTTACGTCATCGCGCCACGCCTGGTGGCTGACGGCCACCATCTGCCGGTCGGGGTCGGCGTACGCCGCACGGCGCTCGTCGCGGTCGGCCGACGGGTCCGCGAAGTGGCGGAACCGCCCGGGCTCTACGTACCTGTTCATCTCGCCGCCGAACTGCGCCTGGATCTTGGGGGGGACGAGGAACAGGCCACGGCTGACTTTGCCCTGAGCGTGCAGGTCGGTGAAGGCCGAGATGGCCACCAGGCTCTTGCCGCTGCCCGTGCTGTAGTGCAGGCCCATGCGGCGCGCCCGCTCGATCATCTTCACCCCGCGCTGCTGGTGCACGAACCGCCCCGACTGGCTCAGGTCCTCGACCACCTCCACCGGGTTGTGCGGGTCGAAGTTGGGCGCCACGTGCGACCAGGCCCGCCGCAGTTGCGCCTCGGCGGTACGGCCGATGCTCACACGCTGCGTGGACGGCGGCGCCTCCGCAAACAGCGGCAACTGCATCCGCTTCGCCTTCTCCAGGATGCGCTGCGCCAGGTTAGCGACCTCGCCGGCGGCGTAGCGGCCCTGCGCGTCGCGCCGGCGCAGGCTCTCGTACATCTGCCGCAGCGTGCCGTTGTCGGCGTCCAGCACTCGGTCCAGCGCCTCCTGGGGCATGAGCCCGATCACGTGGCGCAGCCCGTTGGGCACCTCCGCCGGGGCGGTACGCAGGGAGCGTCCGGTCTCGCGCCCGTAGTGGCGCGCGAAGCTTTCGGCCAGGTCGCCCTGGATGAGCGCCTGGATGGTCGCGTAGGCGT
>JALGVA010000125.1 GCA_029820295.1 Candidatus Zipacnadia bacterium | reverse complement strand
CTGACCACCGGCCACAAGCTGTTCGTGAAGCTGCTGGCGCAGGACGGGCGCGAGATCGACAGCGCGTGGACCGATGTCTACTTCCCGAGCATCAGCCGCGATGCGCCGCTGCGGGACTGGCACATCAGCACCTGGGGCGACGGGATGACCAACCCCTACGTGAGCGAGCAATACTCACGCATGCTCATGGAGCTGGGCTTCGCCGGCAAGTTCGGGAGCTGGGCGTACGCGACCGCCGAGACGCCGCTGGTGCCCGCGCTCTACTCGCGCGCCGGGCGGGTGTTCTCCGGCAACCCGCGCATCGAGGACGGCGCGCGCATCCCATGTCTGAGCGACCCGGAGGTCATCGCGCAGTATACCGGCGAGGCGCCCGGCGAGGCGCTTGACGGCGTGCGCTTTGGCTCGTTCGCGATCAACGTCTGTGATGAGGCCACGCTGGCGAGCCGCCACGAGCGCCGCGAGGTGTGCTTCTCGCAGTGGTGCCAGGCGCGCTACCGCGAGTGGCTGGCGGAGCAGTACGGCGACATCGCCGCGCTCAACGCGCGCTGGGGCACGGGCTACGCCGGCTTCGACGGGATCGTGGGCGCGACCACCGAGGACGTGCGCGGGACCGGCAACTTCGCGCCCTTCGTGGACTTCCGCACCTTCATGACGGACGTGTGGATCGACGGCATGGGGCGCATCACCGCGGCCTTCAAGCAGGGCGCGCCCGAGACGCGCGTGGGGCACACCAACACCTTCGGCGCCATGCCCACCAACGGCAACGACTTCTGGAAGCTGTGCACGCAGTGCGGCTTCGAGTGGGCGCAGGAGTACTCCGAAGCCATTAAGGGCAGCGCGCAGAAGGCGGTCTTCGAGTTGTGGCGCAGCTTCCTGCCGGGCCGCACCGGAGAGGACTGGCCCAATTACGGCTGGATCGGCTACGACCATCGCCACGAGGCGGTCACCTACGAGCCGTGGTGGCTGGCCTTCCACGACAGCGGCGGCGTGACCTACTACGCCACCAACTCGGTGGCGGCCGACCGTGGCAAGTCATGGGCGCTGATCTACCCGACGCAGGCTTTCACGCCCTACTCACGCGACGTGGCCGAGACGCTCACCGACCTGCGCGAGGGCATCGGCAAGGTGCTGTTGGAAGCGCGCCGCGCGGACCCGCAGATCGCGATCCTGTGGTCGCACCCGAGCATGCTGGTGGCCTGGTGCGAGTCCGACTGGGAGCAGCCGGTGCCGCCCGAGGGCGCGGTCGATGACTCCTACGGCTCGTACTTCAAGAGCGCGTTCTACTTCCGCCTGGCGCTGCAGGAGCTGCAGCTCATGTACAACTACGTGGCGCCCGAGCAGGTCCTGGCCGGCGAGCTGTCGAGATACGAAGTGCTCTTCCTGCCCTTCACCTGCGCGCTCTCCGACGAACTGGCCGATGCGCTGCAGGCGTGGGTCGAGGATGGCGGGACGCTGATCGCGGACGTGCGCTTCGCCATCACCGACGAGCACGGCGCGCCGCGCGATGACGCGGTGCTCGAGCGCCTGTTCGGTGTCCGGCGCGTGCAGCCTGCGGCGATCTATGAGGGCATCGACCTCACCGGTCCACAGGACGCGAGCTTCACGACTTCGGCACGCGAGGTCGTCGAGCCAGTCGGCGACGCGCAGAGCGACGCCTCGTACCCCGACGGTACGCCGGCGGTGATCTTCCGCGATCTGGGCGAGGGCCAGACGGTGTACCTGAACTGCCTGCTGCCCAAGTATGACCCGACCGCGGTCGAGATGATCCGGCAACTGCTCGAAGGCGCGGGTGTCGAGCGCGTGGTGAGCGTGGACAGCGGCGATCCGCAGGCGCCGGCGCTGGCGTGGGAGTGCGCGCGCTTCGAGTTGGGCGAGGCCGAGATCGTCGGGCTGATCCGCGATCATCGCCTGTGCGACGAGCCGCAGACTTGCGAGGTGGACTTCGGCCGCGTGGCGCACGTCTACGACATGCGCTGGCGCGAGCCGCTGGGCGAGACGCGCACGACCACAGTCACGCTGGCGCCGGGCGAGGCGGCGTGTTTTGCGGTGCTGCCCTACGAGGTCACCGGCATCCGGGTCGTCGGCGACGCGAACGTCTTGCGCGCGACCGTGCTGGCGGACGGCGAGGTCGGCGACCACGTGCTGCACATCAGCGTGACCGACCCGGCGGGCAACCCGGCGCCGGCCTACGCGCGGAACGTCCTGGCGCCGGGCGGCGTGGCCGACGTGCGCGTGCCGCTGGCGACCAGCGACGCCGCCGGCGAGTGGACTCTGACCGTACGCGACGTGCTCTCGGGCGCAAGCATCGGCACGACCATCGACTGGCAGCCAGAGTGACGCGCTACCTGAGGTGAGCTGACGTGGCGAAGGTACGATCGAGCCTCATCGTGGTGCTCGTCCTGTCCTCAGCGCTGACCGCTGCCGCCGAGCCCTTCGGCGAGGGCTGGGCCGAGCAATGGACGGCCGTCCAGGGAGAGGCCGAAGGACGCCGCATGCCCGACGGCGCGCTGGATATCGACACCGCCCCCAGCCAGCACATCTACTGGTTCGGCGGCGAACAGATGCACGACTACGCCGTGACCGCGCGCGTGAAGTTCCTGCGCGCCGATGACAAGTACTCGGGTTTCTCGCTGTTTATGCGCTGGAACGGCACCGTGTGGGGCGAGCGCGACGGCTACTGGATCTACCTGCGCCCCAGGTTCCGCTCGCTCTATATGTCCAAGGTCATGGATGGCAAGCTCTCGCCGGAGTTCGACGACTACATCGAGGCCGTGCGGCCCGAGGCCACGCCGCTCGATGAGTGGATGACGCTGCGCGCTGAGGTGCGCGGCACGCGCATCGAAGTCTACCTCGACGACCGGCTCTGCCTGTCGGCGACCGATCAGAGCCTGTTCCCGATCCTCAGCGGCCGCGTAGCCTTCGGCGTGGGCAATGCGCACGTGATCATCGCGGACCTGCAGCAGACCAACCTCGAGGAGGAGGAGCGTATCGAGGTCGCGGGCTACACCTACGTCAAGCCGCCCAATCGGGGTGACGAGGGCCGCACGGTGCTCACCGACGGACAGGTCAACGAGCGCGAGCGGCAGGCGTTCTGGCGGATGCTGGGCGATACGCCGGAGATCGTCTTCGACCTCGGCGGCGAATACTTCGTGACCCGCGCGGTGCTGCGCGCGTTCTCATCCCCGGCGGTCAACATCTCCTCGGCGGACGTGCTGGTCAGTGACGACGGCGAGGCCTGGCGCACCGTCGCATCGCTGCGCAACCAGGACACCCGACGCGCCGACGCCGAACACGAGATCGCGGGCGATGTGCGTGCGATCACGCGCTACCTCAAGCTGATCCTCAACCGCCCGGCGGCCGACCAGGACATCGAGCTGGCCGAGGTCGAGCTGTACGGCCGTCCACCCACCGACGCGGACCGCGAGGCGGCGCAGGTCGCCGTCTATGACACCGGATCGCCCATGCCAGAGACCACCGATGCCGAGGGGGAGGACGAGCACTACTGGTACCTGCAGAGTGAGATCGCGCGCTTCGCCATCGACCGCGAGCACGGGCTGGTGGGCGGCGTGTGGAGCCGCGAGCATGACACCAAGGTCATGGAGCGCCTCAGCGACAGCTACTACCTGTACACGCGCGATGGCGATACCGAGGCCGACGAATACGGGGACGAGATTACCGCGGTGGTCGAGCAGACCCCGACCATGCTGCGCCTGCGCTGCCGCAACCCCGCGCTGCCGCAGATCGCCATCGAGAAGATCTACACCGTCAGCCCGGACGGGCGGCGTCTCATCAAGCGGCTGGGCTTCACCAACACCGGCCACGCGCCCGACCGCTTCATCACCCACCAGACCGGCGGCATCGCCGCCGAGGACTTCCGGCGCGGCGGTGTCTACATGGGCTGCGACCGCGGGCTGGGCGCGCGCCTGTTCGCCGATGAGGTGACCGTGCCACGCCAGATCGGGGCCCTGGGCGCGCGCAACTCCAAGACCGTGATCCTCCATCGCTACGACCTCGGCTGGGGCGTGGGGCAGTTCCGCCATCAGATCAACGACCGCTGGTGCCGGCCGCTGACCTCGCGCTGGCATGAGCGCGAGAACCATCCGCCCATCTACCTGCCCAACGGCTGGCGCTTCGGCGTCGCCACGTTGCATCTCGCGCCCGGCGAGCAGCAGTCCACCGAGGTGCAGTTCGCCCTCTACAACGGCCGCCAGATCGATTTCTATCGCATGTGGCGGTTCCTCCCTGAGACTGCGGCGGTGTGGGCCTCGGTGACGCGCCCCACCTGGCAGACGGAGATGAAGACCACGGCCCGCATCGGCGTTGAGCGCCTCGCCGGGCGGCCCGACGGCGCCGCGGACCTCGAGCCGGCGATGCTCGGGCCCAACTGCGCGCTGGCCATGACCGACACCGGCGTGCTGTGGCACCTCGCGCAGATCCACGGCGTCTGGGGCGAGTGGTACAGCGAGGGCATCGTCGAGGATGGCACCGGGGCGAAGATGAACACGCAGTGGTTGCGGGAGCTGCACGACACGCTGCACGCGGTCTCCCCGCGCATCAAGACCGGTGTCTACACCTGGGCGTGGGCGGTGCATCCACGCTCGCGCGTCTATCAGGAGCACCCCGAGTGGTTCATCACCACGGATCGCAGCGGCCAGGTCTTCAACGCCTACTCGAACATGGTGCTCAATCACGCCCGCCGCTTCGGCATCCCGGAGAGCATGGATGAGCTGATCGGCCAGTTCGCCGAACTGATGCGCGCCTTCGACAGCGATTACTTCTACCTCGACGGGGGCGGTGGCGGGCAGAACCTCATCGACTGGGAGCACCTCGGCTGCGACCAGGACTACCACTACGAGGAGCTGTACCGGCGCATCCGCGAGGTCACCCGCGTGCTCGGCGATGACCGCGCCGTCTGGTTCAACGCACGCACCGGCCCGTGGTGGGACATCGGCTACTATGAGGGCGTGGACCGCGACCTCAACGCCTCGACCTGGCGCCGCTCGGCCGATGGCCTGAGCATCGTCAAGATGCGCCAGTCGTTCGACCCCGATCAGGTGGTGGTGCCGCTCTACTGGCGCCCGGACACGCTGCCATTCTACTCGAACTACTGCATCGGGCTGGGGATCACGCCCGCGGAGCCGCTGGGCATGCCCAACCTGCGCCTCAAGCTTCCTTTCATCGAGGCGGCCTACGAGACCCGGCGGATGCAGTGGGTCGAGGCCGACCTGCAGCCCGACTGGCGCGTTGACCCGAACACCGAGATCGAGGCCTACGCGCTCAGGCACGGCGACGCCGCGGTCATCTCCGTGATCGACCACCGCGAGGATACGGGCAGCGCGACGGTCTCCGCGAACACCGGGGCGCTCGGTCTGCAGCCCGGACAGCCCGCGTACGTCTGGGTGTACGCCAACCGCGACATCCGCGAGGCATGGCCGTCGCTGCCCGAGCAGATGCGCCGCGACATCTACCGCGAAACCGGCTGGGGGCTGGACAGTGTCGGGCGGCTGCTGGACGTGCAGGTGATCGACCGGCCCGGCGAGCGCATCGAACTGAGCCTGCCGACCACGCAGCACATCCTGACCCTGGCGGTGATCAGCAGCTCGCCCGCGGGCATCTTCTCGGTGGATGGCCTGCGCACGAACTTCCAGGCGCCGGCCGCGCTCGGCGCGAGCGTGCGCGCGGAGACGCTCGGCGACGTCATACGCCTGACCGCCGACGCGCCCGAGGGAGGCGCGGAGGCGCTTGTAATCATGCCCGAGGGGCGGTCGCCGGTGCCGGGCGCCGCGCGGGAGATCCTGGTCGGCGAGACCCGGCTGGCGATCGTCCCGCTGGCCTCCGGCAACAGCACTATCGACCTTGCCCTGCGCGATGTGCCGCCCGTCGCCGACGGGCTGGCGGTGACGTGCCCCGCGGAGGTGGCCGCCGGTGAGACGCTCGCAGTCGGCGTCGAGGGTGCGGGGGAGAGGGCATCGGTTTGTGTGGCGCGCGATGACGTCATCCTGCACGTGGCCGAACTGCCGGTCGTCGATGGCGCGATCAGCCTGCCGATCCCCGAGCAGATCCACGCGGGCGCACTGGATGTGCGCGTGGCGAGCCAGGTCGCCGGAGGGACGCTGCGCGGCTCGGCAACGGTGATGGTCACCGGCGACTACCAGCCCGAGCTGCCCGACTACCGTCTGCCCGGCGGCCGGCCCATCGTGGAGGTCGCAGAGACGGACGTGGCGGCGCGCGGCGTGCACGTAGTCGGCGCCATGACCGAGAGCTTCGACGGGCGCAACGGCGGGCAGTTCGCCATGGCCGACGCCGACGCGCTCACCTGCGGCGGCGGCACGCTCGACGCCCCACGCACGCGCTACGGCTACGGCTACGGCGCGCTCGAGCTTGACGGCGCGCGCGTGCTCACGCTGAAGGTAACCAACACCTTCTTCGACGCCTGGAACTTCCTGCGCGCCATGCCCTCCTTCAAGCCGCAGTACACGAGCACGTTCGCCGGGATGATGGTGGACTATCACGTGGGCGATGCGTGGGGCACGCGCGTGGCGCTGGGGCTCGGGCTGATCAACCCCAAGCGCGAGATCGGGCGGCCCGGCTGGGGCACGGGCGCGGCGCCGACCGAGTACATCTCGCTGGGCGACGTGATCAACGAGGGCCGCGAGACCACGATGACCATCGATCTCGCACGCTGGGCGCCGGAGGGCTGGGACGGCCGCGTGATACTGTCCGCCGGCGCCGAGAACGTCTATCCCTCGCGGCGGCTTTTCGTCGAGATCCTGGAGGGCAGCGACTCGCCCGAGGGCAGGGACATCACCGAGGGCGAGTCGGTGGGCGACCTCTACCGCATCCGCGACTACGCCATCGCGCGCGCGCAGACGCCGCCGACCATCGACGGCAAGCTCGACGATGCCGTGTGGCAGCAGGCCCAGCCGGCGACGGACTTCGGCCTGCTGGGCAGCATCAGCAGATCGGAGGAGGCCACGCGCGCGTGGGCGGCGTGGGATGACACCAACCTCTACGTGGCTTACGAATGCCCTGAGAGCGGCCGCGACCAGCTCAGCCTGTCGTCGGAGAAGATCTGGACGCGCGACGCGGTGGACACCGCCATCAACCCCAGCGGCGATCGCGTGGTCTTCCAGCAGATCATCATCGATGCGGGCGGCGACATGCAGCAATTCAGCAAGGGCCTGGACGGTCGCTCGGTGACCTGGGACGTTCGGCACGCGGTGGGCTCCTACGATGGCGGCTGGATCGTCGAGATGGCGGTGTCGTGGGCCTCGATGGGGGTCGAGCCCTCGCCGGGCATGGCCTTCACCGGCAACTTCGTGCGCT
Organism: Candidatus Zipacnadia bacterium; assembly: GCA_029820295.1. Taxonomy (GTDB): domain Bacteria; phylum Armatimonadota; class Zipacnadia; order Zipacnadales; family UBA5352; genus JALGVA01. The sequence goes on along the minus strand of JALGVA010000125.1, from coordinate 6,720 downwards.
ACCGGCCCTACCCCCCGGTGGACGAGATGCAGACCTGGTCGCCCATGCCCGGCCCGGCGATCAATGACCCCGAGCGGTTTGCGAACTTTACGCTGGAGTGATGCAGGCGATGACGCTGCGAGCGCTGGCGTGCGTGTGCCTGGCGGGCCTGTGCGCGGCTTACGTGGCGGCCCAGGAGCAGCCGGTCCTCGCGCAGGAGGCCGTGCGCTGGGACTTCGAGGATGGCGATATCGCCACCTGGCGGCACAAGGACAACGCGACCATCGCCGTCGTCGAGGAGGGCGGCGAGCGCGGCTGGGTGCTCGAGTTCGCCACGGACTACGGCGAGTTCGGCTTCGCGTGGATGACCAACGCGCCGGGCGGCCGGCTGGACTTCAGCGCCATCTTCGCGGTGGAATTCATGCTGCGCGGCGACGGCTCGGGGGCGCGCGTGCGACCCACGCTGGGCGTGGTGCGCCCCGGCGAACCGACGCTCTACTACTCCGCGCCCGCGGACGAGATCACGCTGGACTTCGAGGGCTGGCGCAGCTTCGCGCTGCACATCACCGGCCTCGATGTGAGCCGCGAGAGCAACATCCTCGATGACCTGCGGCGCATGAGCTTCGTGCAGTTCATGGTCACCGCCGGGCCTGAGACGGAGCGCACCACCATCGCGGTCGATGACATCCGCGCGGTGCCGGCCGAGGGCGAGCGTGCGCGGGAGCTGGCGGTGTGGCGCGAGGGGATGGCGCGCCTTTACCGGCCCATGCCGCGCGACGGCCGCAACGTGCTGCTCAACGGCGGCTTCGAGCAGAGCCTCGACGGCAGGCAGCCGCAGTTCTGGCGCGCGAACCCATGGGGGACCGACAGCCGCGTGCTCTACGCGCCCGAGGGTGGACGCGAAAGCAGCGCCGGAGTGCGCATCGAGTGCCACGACGAGGCCCAGCGCGGCGCCTGGGCGCTGACGACGGCCGCCGAGCCGGGTCCCTACGTCTTCTCGGCCTGGGCGAAGGCCGATACGCCCGAAGCCGGGGGCGGGCGCGGCCCGGTGGCGCGCATCAGCTTCATCGACGCCGAGGGCCGGGGCGCGCGCAACATCCATGTCGAGGGCGATCCGAGCGAGGGCGCCTGGCAGCGCATCGAGCAGCGCTTCGACGTCGGTCCCGAGGAGCCGCAGGTGCAGATCAACCTGTTCAACTACTTCGCCGCCGGCTCGGTCACCTGGGACGACGTCGCCCTCGCGTGGGACGTGGCGGAGGCCGAGCGGCGCGAGCGCGAGCGGCGGCAGAACCTGGCCGACCTGGAGGAGGCGCAGGCCATGATCGTGCAGGCGACGCAGGAGCTGGAGGCGCTGCGTGAGCGCGTCGGCGAGCCCGGCCCAGAGGAAACGATGGCGCTGGCGATGCTCGACTGGGCGCTGGCCGACGCGGGGCTGGCCATCGAGGCCGGGCTGGGCACGAACGCGCGGGCGACCATCGAGAGCGCGCACGAGTACATGGCGCGCTTCGACGAGATCATGGCGCAGGCGCGCGCGCACCGGCTTGAGAGGATCGATCCGGACGCCGACGCAAACCCCTACGTGGCCACGCTGAACGACGCCATGTCAGGCTACGCCGTCGAGCCGACGGTCTACGCCAAGGGCGAGGAGGGCTACGCGCAGATCGAGAACGCGTGGAGCTTCCGCACGCTGGGGAGCAACTGCCTGGTGATGGCGTGGGGGCTGACCCACCCGCGCAGCGCGTGGCACGCCGACCCGCTGCTGGTGCGCAACCTGCTGACCACCATGCAGGCGGTGCTGCAGAACCATCGCGACGGTGACTGGAACCCCGGCCGCCAGGCGATCTACGGCGCCGATCCGAACATCCCACGCTTCACGCTCGGGCCGACCTTCGACGCCTACTGGCAGCTCCGCGAGCACCTGCCGTGGCTGCTGCTGCCCGCTAAGGAAGAGGAGTGGCTGCGCGAACTGCGCGTGTGCGTGGAGCATCAGTACGAGACCTACGGGCTGCGGAACTTCACCACGGGCGTCTACGGGGCGGGCAACTACCCCAACCAGGACGTCTACTACCTGCTGATCTGCGAGCTGGCCCACCGCGTCTGGGGCGACCAGAAGTTCGCCGACCACGTGCGGCTCTTCCTCGACTTCCTCGAGGCCACGGTCTACCCGATGGGCGGGATGATCTACCACGGCACGCAGAACGAGACCTTCGGCTATCACAACCTCAACATCAGCTTCCTCGCGCGCTTCCTCGAGTACACCGGCAACGAACAGGCGCGGCGCATCATCGAGAAGACCGTCGAGTTCTACCCGATCATGGTGGAGCCGTCGTGCCTGGTCGAGAACTACACGGACGCCTCATGGAAGCACTCGAACGCCTGGGCCCATCCGCACGGCCCGGACATCGTCGCGACGCTCACCGGCGATCGGCAGAACAAGCGCGTCGCGAACCTGGCGCTGGCGCGCAGCGGCGCCGGCGCCGGCGTGCACCCGGTCTTCGCGGTGCCGTGGTGGACGGACATGCCTGACGAGCCGCTCCCCGATGAGTACATCATCTTCGACGAGAACGTGCAGGCTCCGCGGGCGCGCTTCGGGCCGTTCTCGTTCGCCATGAACGGTCGTGACTTCGGCCCCGGGCAGATCGGCAAGGACACCTTCATTGGCTGCATGTACGCCGCCTTCGACCGCGCGCCGGGCGAGGTCGGAGCGCTGCTGATCGCCACCAGCGAGTTCCGCCTGCAGCCGGAAGGCATTCACTGGCGCAACGCGCGTTACATCTCCGGCTCGGAGGAGTTCTCGTCGATCATCGGCGGAGACGAGTTCGCCTCGCTGGCGGTGCGCTACCGGCTGACCAACCCGCGCCACGGCGGCGCGTCCGAGACCCTCCCATGGGAAGGCACCCAGCAGTGGTTCGCATCCCGCGACCGACTGGTCGGACTGCTGCACATCACCGCCCTGGAGGACTACGAATGCGCGGGTATCTGGGGGCGGCTGCGGCTGGGGCGCGGCGACACCGAGGTCGAGCCGTCGCCGGCGATGGCCGACACGTGGAAGTACGGGCCGCTGCTGGTGCGCATCCCCGCGCACAACTACGCCGGCATCGGCGTGCAGCCCTCGGAGATCTTCTACCTTGACGAGCCCGAGAGGTTCGCCGGGCGCGAGATCATCCTGCGCGATCCGGGCAGCGCGACTGCCGATGACCCCGAGAAGCGCACCACCTATGCCGCAGGGACGGACCACTGGTTCGTGGCCGAGGTGCTGCCCTACGACTCGGAGTTTGCCTCCGAGATCGCGCCCATCCACGATGGCGACGTGCGCGGCCTGCGCTTCACCGAGGGCGACACCACCTGGTTCGTGCTGCACAACCTCGGCGCCGAGGCAGTCCGGTGGTCAAACGAGGTCCCCGCCGCCTCCGCCTGCCGGCTGTTCATCGGCGGCGAGGTCGGCGGCGGCCAGTCCCTCGGGCGGCAGGACCGCGTCACGCTGACGCTCGACCCCGGCCAGCACGTAGTCGTGAGGGCGGTGGCGCCATGAGGGCGCTCATGGGCCTGTTGCTCGCCGCAACGGCCGCGCACGCGCAGCTTCCCGAGATCCGCTTCGAGGCCGAGGACTTCGCGCAGGTCACCGGTGGGGAAGTGCGCGTGCTCGACCGGCCCGAGGCGTCGGGCGGCAGGTGCGTGAGCTACTGGGAGGAGCCGGGCGTGGCGCTGACCTGCGCCTTCGAGGTCACAGAGACGGGCGAGTACTGCCTGACGCTGGGCTACGCCTGCCAGTGGCCGGACACGCGCCGGCAGGTCAGCATCGACGGCGAGGTCGTGCCCGGACTCGAGGACGTGCTGCTGCCGGGCACGGGGAGTTGGGCGGACTTCCGGGCGATCACGCTGGCCGGGCCGGATGGCGGGCGCGCGCGCATCCCGCTGACCGCCGGCGCGCACACGCTGACGCTGGCGAACGTTGACTCGCGCGGAGTGGCCTGGGACTACGCGCTGCTGCACGGTTCCGAGACCCTCCCGGCCGACGCGCCGCTGAGCGATGAGGAGCTGCGGGAGCTGGCGGAGGAGCTGCCGGCGGCGGCGGCGCGCCTGCTGCTCGGGGAGGTCGCCGAGGGCGACCTGCACTCGGGCGACGTGACTGTCGCGATGAGGTCGTCCGGCGGCGTGGCGGCCTTCCGCGTTGGCGACGTCTTCTTCGGGATGCCTGGGCGGGACCGCGGTGTCGCATCTGAGACTATCGTCCGGGCGGTCGAACTGCGAGGGCTTCACGGGCGTTGGCTCGCCCCGCCCGATCGGTTCGGCACGGCCTTCGTGTTGCTCACTGACGGGGCATCGCTCTACTGCTGCGGCGCGCGGGCGGGATCGATGCCCCCAACGCGGGCCGTGCATCCGCCGCTCGTGCAGTGGCGGCAGGGGCGGCCGTGGCTGCTGGCGCCGGAGCCGCTGCGACGGGCGGCGGCCGGTGCGCGACAGGTCATGATAGGCGATGTCGCAGTCTCGGCAGACGCCCGCTTCCGGCCGAGCGTCGCAAGCGCGGGCTTCCCGATCCTCGCGCTCATGTGGACGCCACTGTCCGTCGGGGGCGCGACCGTGGCCGCCTGGAAGATTGGGCCACCCGTGACGCCCGGCAACAGCGCCATCGCCGGGCGGGTCGTGGGCGAGGAGGTCGTTGTGCGCTCATCCGGCTACATGTACCCGGCCCTCGCGCAGTTCTACGGCATGCCGCAGTTCGAGGTGCGCGTGCGGCCGGATGCGTCGATGACCATCACCACGGACGCGGGGGAGATGCTGGAGCTGCCGGCGCCCTGAGAGGATGGCGACCATGCGACACGCTCTGCTTGCGCTCGTGCTCATCGCGACCGTCGGCGGCGCGGCCCTCGCGCAGGACCGGACGCCGCGGCCGTTCACGCTGGACGATGACGGGGACAACCTGGCGCTGGGCAAGCCCTACCTCTACTCGGCGGTGCCCTCCTACCGGCTCACCGCGAACGAGACCGACCTGCAGGACCTCACCGACGGCCTCATCACCTGGCACCCCGCCGACAGGATCTGGTTCGACGCCAATGCGGTCGCCTGGCATGGCGACGTAACCGTGGACATCCAGGTCGACCTGGGCGAGGTCGCGGCCATCGAAGAGATCGGCATCCGCCTGCTGGGCGGTGCCGAGCAGGGCGGGCTGAAGTTCCCCGATGAGGTGGTCGTCCTGGTCAGCGACGATGCGCGCGAGTGGCGCGAGGTCGGGCGCTTCGACCGGCTGAGTGAGGAGGACCTGCAGCGCTTCGGGGTGCCGCCGGAGGAGGGCGTGGCGTACACCTATCCGCTGCGCTTCCAGGGCCTGCACGTCGCCGGTCGCTACGTCGGCTACGCCATCCGCGGGCAGACCTCGTTCATCGCCAGCGATGAGCTGTGGGTGTTCGCGGGCGACTTCGACGCGGCCGACGCAGACCGCGGCGTGCCCTATGCGGGCGACTTCCTGGTGCACAACTTCACGCCCGGCGGCGTGACCGCGTTCTTCCCCAAACCGCGCGTGTATGCGTGCGCGAATCTGCAGAGCTTCCAGACGGTGCACGGCTACGACAACCGTCCGCAGGAGACCAACGGTCAGGCCTGCGAGCTGATCGTGGACCTGCCCGAAAACGTGACGCTGCGCCGCTTCCTGCTCAACCCGCGCTTCGGCGGCACGGTGGTCGATGACTTCGAGACCGAACCGGTAAGCGATGAGGGCGGCGACTTCACGCGCTACTACGTCGCCACGCGCGGCGTGTACATCACCTCCTGGGGCACGATCTTCCTGCAGACCACCCAGCCCGACGGCTGGACCGGCACCGTGCGCCTGGGCTGCCGCTGGGATGATGGGATGCAGCAGCCCGAGCCCTACACCATCGAGGCGGTGCACATCGATCCGGTCGATCCGCCGGAGCTGCTGCACATCTCGATGGCGTGGATGACGCAGATGTTCTGGCAGAAGTGGCCGGACTTCATCGACAGCTACCGCTCGTGCGGCTTCACGGCCGTGCCGATCTTCCCGCGCTACGCGCAGGAGGACGATGCCGAGCTGTTCGCGGCGATTCAGGCCTGCCGTGATGCGGGCCTCGACATCGCGAACAATTCCAGCCCGCTGCACACCGTGTGGGGCCGGCGCGAGGACTTCCCCGAGGTCGCCTGCCAGCTCCCCGACGGCCCGGCGCGCTGGCTGTGCCCGTCTTACCGCGGCGAGCTGTGGCGGCAGGAGGTCGAGAACGTGGCCCGGCGCTACTCGTGGACGCAGGCCGAGTGGCTGTTCTACGACTGCGAGGTGTTCAGCTCGTGGTTCGGGCCCGCCGGCGGCAATGAAGGGGCGAAGCAGTGCTCGCGCTGCCAGGCTGCGTTCGCTGATTTCGGCGGAGAGTGGGACGACTTCATCGCTCACCAGGGCGCCGAGTTCTACCGCGCAGTGCATACGCGCATCCGCGAACTTGCGCCCGAAGCGAGCTTCGTGGCCGGCGCCTACGGCGTGCGGCCGGTCGAGTTCTACCACGACATCTGGGACTGGCAGACGCTCTACCCGGAGCTGCTGCAGGTCGCCATGCCCTCGCTCTACGGCTTCCGCCCGGCCGCCATCGGCGATGAGGTGCGGCGCAATCGTCAGTTGATGCCGCGCAGCGACATCATCCCGTGGCTGCAGCCGGGCGATCTCGGCGAGATGGACGCCGAGACGCTGCGCTGCATCCTGCTCGAGGTGCTGCTGGGCGGCGGGCGCGGCGCGGCCTA
>JALGVA010000281.1 GCA_029820295.1 Candidatus Zipacnadia bacterium | reverse complement strand
GCGACCGAGAGCCCGGCGCGGCCGACGTTCCAGTCGAAGACCTTGAGGGCGACGGTGGCGGCCACGCCCGGGAAGCGCTCGACGTGGCCCACGGCGTTGGAGCCGGCGACGCGCCCCTCCTTGTTGGCCACCGAGCCCAGGGGCAGGAAGCAGGGCGTGCCGCGCACGAAGCAGGACTTCTCGGCGCAGTCGCCCGCGGCGTAGATGGCCGGGTCGGAGGTCTGCATGTACTCGTTGACGTGGATGCCGCCGGAGGGCCCGATGAGCAGGCCGGCGTCGCGGGCCAGCTCGACGTTGGGCCGGATGCCGACGCTCTGCAGGACGAGCTGTGCGGGGATCGTGCCGTTGGTGGTGACGACGCGGGCCACGCGACCGTTGCCGTCGCCCTCGATGCGCTCGACGCGGGTGCCGGTGAGGAGGGTGGCGCCCTGCGCGCGCATGTGCTTCTCGACCAGCGCGGCCATGTCGGCATCGAGCATAGGCAGGACGTGGGGCAGCATCTCGACGATGGTGACCGCGCTGCCGCACTCGGTGACGGCCTCGGTCATCTCCATGCCGATGAGGCCACCGCCGATGATCACGACGTAGGGGCAGGCGCCGCTGAGCATCTCGGCGCGGAAGCGGTCGGCGTCCTCGAGGCGCTTGAGCTGCAGCACGTTGTCGAGGTCATTGCCGGGGATGGGCGGATCGATCGGCTCGGCGCCGGTGGCGATGATGAGTCGATCCCAGGGCAGGCGCCGCACTTCGCCGGTGGGCAGATGGCGCACTTCCAGCTCGCGGGCCTCGCGGTCGATGGCCACGGCCTCGGTGCGGTTGAGGACGTTGATGCCCTTGACCCTGGCGAAGAACTCGGGGTCGCGCAGGACGCCGATGGGGGTCGCCATGAGGTCGTTGCGGTCCTCGACTAGCCCGGAGATGTAGTACGGCAGCCCGCAGCCGGCATAGGAGAGCACCTCGTCACGCTCGACGATGGTGATCTCGGCATCCGGGTCGAGTCTGCGCGCGCGCGCCGCGGCCTTGGGGCCGGCCGCCACGCCGCCCAGGACGACGATGCGCAGTGCCTGCGCCATGTTCGAGCCCTCCCGACGGTGCGCCTGATGATTGGGAGCGTCTGCGTGCCGGACGGTGGTGTGGTTCGCCGGAAGTCGCGGATGGCCTGCATGGGGCGATGGATGTGCGGGCGGGAGGTCCGGAACGGCGATGGCGACTGCCTCCTCCCCCCCACGAGCACGCTTGTGGGGCAGTCATGCCGCCTGCCACGAGTGATCGCAGGCGAGAGGCCTCGGCGACGGATGGAGGAGGTCGACCTGAGGGGATGAGGACATTTCTATTGTGCACCAACCGGACATTATCACTGTGCTCCTACACGTGCGCAAATGCTTCTTGACTCGGGCGAAGGGGGCTGGTAGGATGATGGTCCTGTGGAGGGATACATCTGATGCAGAAGATTGACTACGAGAAGCTCAGGCAGTTTGACGCGGCCCCCATCCTCGAGTTGGAGGAGCAGCTCGTCGAGCGCATCCGCCGGGAGGCCGAGGCGAAGCTGCGCGACGAGAAGGGCAAGGGCAAGAAGAAGCGAGGGCGCCGCTAGGCGCCGAGGCCGTTCGGGTGGCGGGGTAGCTCAGTTGGCTAGAGCGCACGGTTCATACCCGTGTAGTCGGGGGTTCGAGTCCCCCCCCCGCTACCACCCAGCAGCAGACCACCCGCCCGGCGCAGCCACGCCGGGCGTTTGCGTGCGTGCGGCGGGCCCGGCCCGTCGCCTTCATATACCGGGGCAGGATTCGGGGTGGCGGGCGGGCAATTGCCCGCCGGATGAGTCCGGGCCGGGCGCAGGTGGCGGCGGCCGGGGTAGATCGCGCGTCACCATCCGCCCGCGCCGGCGGCGCGGGCCGTGGAGCGATGAGCATGCTCTTCGACGATGACGACGTACGCTGGCTCCTGAGCCTCCTGCAGGAGGAGGAGCTGGAGGAGATCGAGGTCGAGCAGGGCGACGTGCGCATCCGTGTGTGCGCGCGGCAAGTGGCGCAGCCGACGGCGGGCGCTCCGGCCGTGATCCACGCCACGGCGGGGCCGGCCGCGCAGCCGAGCGGTGCGGCGACGCCCGAGCCGGGGGGCGTGCCGCTGCCCGCGCCCATGGCCGGCATCTTCTACCGCCAGCCCTCCCCCGACGCCGATCCGTTCGTGGAGCCGGGCGACCGCGTCGAGGCGGGGGACGTCGTGGGGCTCATCGAGGTGATGAAGCTGTTCAACGAGATCATCGCGCCGGTGACGGGCGTGGTTGTCAAGGTCGTGGTGGAGAATGAGGAGCGGGTGGAGGCGGAGCAACCGCTGATGTACATTCAGCCGGCGTCAAAGAGCCAGAGCTAGGAGACAGCGCGGATGTCCAGGGACGAGGTGCGCGTCGGGATACTGGGTTTCGGGATCGTGGGCGGCGGGGTCTACGAGGTGCTCACCTGCCATGCGGAGGCGATCATGCAGCGCGTGGGGGTGCCTGTGCGCGTGGCGCGTGTGGCCGACATCGACTGGGCGCGCGAGCGCGAGGTGGACGTGCCCGAAGAGCTGCGCACCACCGAGGCCGCGCACATCTACGCGGCCGATGACATCGACATCGTGGTCGAGACCATCGGCGGCACTCAGCCGGCGCTGGAGTTCGTGCTGGCCGCCATCGAGCACGGCAAGAGCGTAGTGACCTCGAACAAGGAACTCATGGCCAAGCACGGCGCGGAGATCCTCGACGCCGCGGCCGCGCAGGGCGTGGACGTGGAGTTCGAGGGCGCGGTGGGCGGCACCATCCCCATCATCCGCGCGCTCAAGGAGAGCCTGGAGGCCAACGAGGTCCAGGAGGTCACCGGCATCCTCAACGGCACTACCAACTACATCCTCACGCGTATGACGCACGAGGG
>JALGVA010000280.1 GCA_029820295.1 Candidatus Zipacnadia bacterium | reverse complement strand
CTCTCTCAGCCGGGCCTGAACGGTTTTCCCTGTCCCTTGCTCATATGTGAGGAGACGGGACGTCCAGCCGGCGGCAGGTGGGGGGAGCGTTTCCATCGCTCCCCCCACCATCCCCCCCAACGGGGGACAGGCGCCGCGGACACCGAGATCACCGGATGCGCCGACAACACCGGGCCCCGCGCCTGATTGCCCGGAGGGAGGCCCCCTCCAGGAAGCGGTCGCAGACCATGGATATCGAACTGATCATCGCCGCCGTCGTCCTGGCTCTCGCAGCCGCCTACACCGATGTACGGTGGGGCAAGATCTTCAACTGGATGACCGTGCCCTTCGCCCTCCTCGGCCTCACGCTCAACACCATCGCAGGCGGCTGGGGCGGGCTGCTCATGAGCCTCGCCGGCATCGGCGCAGGCTTTGCCCTGTGGCTGGTCAGCAACTTCCTCGGGCGCATCCTCGGCGGAGGGGATATCAAGCTCCTCATGGCCTTCGGGGCCTTGCTGGGGCCGATGTTCATGCTGTGGACCTTCGTCTGGGGCGCTCTGATCGGGGGCGTCATCGCACTGGCCGTCTCGATCAGGCGCGGTCTGCTGACCAAAACGCTGCGCCGGATGGGCACTTCCATCTATCTGCGCGCGGCCTTCGCCGAGCCCATGGAGATCGCGGACGGGGCAGGCGCCGTGCGCCTGCCCTACGCGATCGCCCTCGGCGCCGGCGCGCTCGTCACCATCGCCGTGCGCACGTGGGGTGGATGACACTGCACTACGCTTGAGGGGTGCCCGCTACGCAATCTCCATCGCAGGTCGCGGGCACTGGCCTCTCCCGGGCGCCGTCCCGGGTAGGAGGTGAGTTACATGGTCGGCCGGACGGGACATATCTCACGCAGGCGCGGCACGTCCACGGTGGAACTCGCCATGGTGGCGCCGCTGCTGATCTTCCTGCTCTTCGGGATCATCGAGTTCGGGCTGATGGTCAAGGACCTGGTCGGCGTGAACCAGGCCGCCCGCGAGGGCGCCCGGTGCGCCGCCGTCGGCGCCACGCCCGCCACGCTCGACGCCCGGATTGCAGGCGCCGCGCCCACCATCAACGGCGACAGCCTGCAGAAGACCTACGAGTACCGCGCCTTCGATGAGGCCAGCGGCACCTGGGGTGAGTGGCAGGCGCTCACCGATGACGGCGTGGAGAACACCGCCGAATCCGGCGACCAGATCCGCATCACTTTGCGCTACCCGCACCGGCTCGTCACCGGCGGGCTGTTCGCGGGCATCGCCGACGATCCCGACGGTGGCACCATCACGCTCAACACCGCTATCGTCATGCAGCGTGAGTGATTCATAACCAGGACGCACCGCGACGGGCCGGCCACGGCCGGCGCCGGCGCGAGGACCGACTGCCGACAGGCAGGTGCCAGACCGGCGGAGATGCGCCGTAACGCGCAGGCTGCGCGCCGCCCGGGCGGCTTGATGTCAGACGCAATCATTCCGCCCACCTTGCACTCGACGCCCGGCATCAGTATAATGCCACGAGACCCAGTGGCTGCGCCGGGCACCTGAGTCCCGCGCAGCCGCGCGCCGAGGTCCGGCGCACGCGACACGATACACGGAACCATACGCAGCCTACGCCACAGCACAGAGAGCAGCAGTGATGACGGCACCCACCTTGGACCTCCGGGGGGGCGCGTCCGGGCGCGTCACGCGCACGTGCCGGCTCAGCCCCACAGGGCGGCCGGCCGGGCCGAACGCTCACACCCGTGCGCGTTTGGCTACACCTCCCCGGCGATCGTCTCAGGCGGCACGCTCGTCTCTGCGCGCGACCGCACGGCACCTCCCCACGGCCGTCGTCGATGCCTCGCTCTCCGGCGCCTCCGTCTCCGGCGCTGCGCACCCGATGCGCAGCACTACCGGTCCGACCCGGCTCACCGCGACCTGCTCGCGGCCCGGGCCCAGGGAGGCTCGCTCAACATGAGACTGCCAGCCAGCATCTCCGCGTATTCGCCCCGTGCCGGCGTCGCCGGCACCTGGGTCGCCATCGCCTTCGTGGCCCTCGCCGGCTCCGCGGCGCTCGTCATCGACCTGGGCACCCTCGTCGTCGCGGCCCAGCGCTGTCAGGACGTCGCGGACTCCGCCGCGCTCGCCGCCGGCACCAAGCTACCCAACGAAACCGCGGCGCGCCAGGCCGCTCTCGCCACCACCGCCGCCAACAACAGCGAGGGCGGCGGCTGGCCCGTCGTCTGCCGGCCCGAGGACTGCGAGTTCTTCTCCGGGCCCGATATCACCGTTGACGGCATCGAGCTGGGGCCTTACGCCGATGCCATGCGCGTCACCGTGAGAGCGCCCGTCCATTACACCTTCGCCCGCATTCTCGGCGTCGAGGGTGCCACCGCCGTGCGCAGCGCCACCATCCTGCGCGCGCCGGTCGAGGGCATCCCGCTGTGCACCATGTGGATCGCCCACAACACCCCCATGACCGCGGGCGTACCCGTCAACCTGCTCATGGCCGACGGGCCGCACTGCGCCGGCATCCCCGGCTCCTTCGGCTTCCTGCAGGCCCCCGCGGGCTGCAGCGCCACCTCCTTGGAGCTGCTGCGCGGCTACGACCTGTCGCGAGAGGACATCGAATCCTCGTTCGTCAACTTCGGCGACAGCGTTTGGGCCCAGACCGGCCTCGACGTGGGCACCATCCGCAAGGCCCTCGTCGCGCAGGATGGCACCGCGCGCATCGAGCGCGCCGATGCCGAACCCCGGTGGGCCGACGACACCTGGGACGACCATGAGCCCGACAACCCGCGCATCATGCTCATCCCGCTCGTCACCTACCTGGGCGGGACCGGCTCGAACGCGGAGTTCAGGATCGACAACTTCGGTGCCTTCTGGCTCGACAGCGTCAACGCGCCTCACGGAATCATCACCGGGTGCTTCAT
>JALGVA010000279.1 GCA_029820295.1 Candidatus Zipacnadia bacterium | reverse complement strand
CAAGCTGCCATTGCTCCGCTCGATCAGTGTCCACATGAGAATGTTCGCAAACCTATACACGAGTACCTGCCTCAACGACCAAAAAACTTGCACAACCTAAAACCGATGCTCCTGTTCGCCAAGTCAGCCCGCAGGACGCAGGCATCCCGGCGTCGGGTGGTGGCTGTGCGACCGTTGCGGCGATAGCGGCCGCACTGTTCGGCATTGCGGGCATCGCCATCGAGTCGATCTGGTGAGGTGAGTTGGTATGACCGGACGGGTGCTCGCCATGGCCGCGCCCTTCATCAAGCACGAGCCCGAGGCCGGCGAGCCGATGCGCGCGGCGGGCCTCGAGGTGATCCACGGACCTGCGCGCACGCCGATAGCGACGGACCGGCTGATCGAGCTGCTCGCGGGCTGCGCGGCGGTGGTGGCCAGCAATGAGTGCTATGACGCCGCGGTCTTCGATGCACTGCCGGAGCTGCGCACCGTGGCGCGCTGGGGCGTGGGCTACGACAGCATCGACGTGGCCGCCGCGACCGCCGCGGGGGTGATCGTCACCAACACCCCCGGCGCGGTCACCGAGTCGGTCGCCGACCAGACCTTCACCATCCTGCTGGCGCTGTGCCGGCGACTGCCCGAGCAGATGGAGGTGGCGCGCAGCCTGCAGTGGCGCCACGTCGAGGGCGCCGAGCTGTGGCGCAAGACCATCGGCATCGTCGGCTTCGGCTCCATCGGCCAGGCGGTGGCGCGGCGCGCGGCGGGCTTCTCGATGCGCATCCTCGCCTGCGACCCGCGTCCGCAGCCGTGGGCGATGGGCACACTGGGCGCGACGCCGGTGTCGCTGGAGGAGCTGCTGGCCGAGGCCGATATTGTCACGCTGCACGCGAATCTGACCGAGGAGAGCCGCGGGATGATCGGCGAGGCGCAGCTTCGCGCCATGAAGCCGAGCGCGGTGCTGGTGAACGCCGGGCGCGGCGGGCTGGTCGATCAGGCGGCGCTGGCGCGCGCGCTGCGCGAGGGCTGGATCGCGGGTGCAGCGCTGGACACGCTCGAGGCCGAGCCGCCTGATGCCGATGACCCGATCCTGACCGCGCCCAACGTGGTGCTCACCCCGCACATGGCCTCGGCCACCGCCGAGACTGCCGCGCGGGTGAATGCGACGGTGTGCGACAACATCCTGGCGGCGCTGGCCGGGCGCCGCCCCCAGTTCGTCGTCAACCCGCAGGTCTACGAGACCGGTGTGAGACCGCCGCTCGCCGGAGGCTGATCGTCATGCTCGACCGCAGGCCCCAGCGCCGTCTGCCGCCGCGCATCGCCACGCCGGAGTTCTGGCCGGCGACCTTCGACCGCTTCGACGAGATCCTCTCGACCGCGTCGCACTGCCAGATCGAGCACATCGGCACCTCGGCCGGCGGGCGCGCGCTGCACGGCGTCACCTACCGCGGGCGCTCGGGCGCGCCGACGCTGGGGCTGGTCGGGGGCATGCACGGCCACGAGCCTCAGGGCCCGGCCACCTGCCTGAACGTGATCTCGGTGCTGGGCTACGGGCGTGATCTCAAGGGCACCGCCTGGCCGGAGATCGTCGATGACCTCAACTACGTGATCGCGCCGGTGGTCAATCCCGACGCCCGCGCGCGCATGCCCAACTCCTTCGTGGGCCTCGCGCGCCAGGACATCCTGCATTACGACGCGGGCATGACCCTCGAGGGCGTGCGCCACGAGCCGGGCAACGAGGACTGCGACCCGGCGCAGATGATGATCCTGGGTGGGCTGTTCAACGACGCGGGGCAGCACGTCAACCGCGAGACCGACCCGGACAACATCCGCAGCCCGGAGATCGCGGCGCTGATGGAATTCATGGGCGATCATGAGCCGGACGTGGTGCTCGAGTTCCACGCGCACGGCGCGCCGCCGATGCTGATCCGCCCCACCAACCTGGTCCCCGACGAGGTGCAGGCGCGCCAGCAGGAGCTGTGCGACGCGATCATCGCGAAGGCCACCGCCGAGGAGATCGAGTTCAGGCCCACCGCGCCCGAGTCCACGCACATCTCGACGAGTCTCTACCATCACTTCAGCGGGGCGGTGCCGATCCTCTACGAGAGCCCGCAAGGGGTGCTGGATGCGGGCCCGGCGTGGTCGCACGAGGAGATTCTCGACACCTGCATGTTCGTGGTCTCGTGCCTGTGCGAGGAACTGATGGGGTAGCCGTCAGCGACGAGCTACGAGCAAACGGCAACAGCCAGGAGAGGCGTTGCCGCCGTCGTCTGTAGGGCGGGGACCTGTGCCCCGCCTGCCGTTGTCTTTGCCGTCATGGAGAGGCGGGACCGCGTTCCCGCCTGTCCCGTTGCCGCAGTCGTTCGGCGTTCCGCGCGACGGGCGCCTTGCCCGTCGGTGGTTCCCCACCACCCGCGACCGTCAGCACGACGCACGGGTCCCGCCCGGGGGCGGGATGCCACACAACGTCTCGCCGAGGAGAGCGTCGGCGGCACAGGTTTCCGTCACCTACCCCACCTCATGCTCGCGCTGATATTCGACCGTCCGGCGCACGCCCTCGCGGAACTCGACCGTCGGCGCCCAGCCCAGCACCTCGCGTGCGCGCGATGGATCGACGCAGGAGTTGCGCACGTCCCCCGCGCGCTCGTCGCCGTAGATCGGCGGCTCGGTGAAGCCCACCGCCGCCGCGACCGCGTCGTAGACCTCGTGGTCGGCGGTCGGCACGCCGGTGCCGATGTTGAGCACCTCGCCCGCGCCGCGCTCGAGCGCCAGCAGGTTCGCCTCCACTACGTCGCCCACGAACACGTAGTCGCGCGTCTTGTCGCCCGCGCCGAAGATGGTCGGGCGCTCGCCGCGCAGCATCATATTTGCGAAGATCGCGTTCACGCCCGCCTCCCCGTGCGGATTCTGGCGCGGGCCGTAGACGTTGGCGTAGCGCAG
>JALGVA010000124.1 GCA_029820295.1 Candidatus Zipacnadia bacterium | reverse complement strand
ATGGAGGGGCGAGGCTGCAGCGTCGCCCGGCCGTTCTCGGGAGGCGACCGGCATGAGACCCGTAGCCGTGATGCTGGGCGTGCTGATGGCCATCGCCTCGCCGGGCTTGGCGTCCGAGGCCTGGTTCCTGCCCTACGAGCCCGACGCGGACACGCTCGTGCTGCTGCACCTCGACGATCCCGGCGACGAGCAGCCCAACCCGGGCATCGCGCCCGTGAACGGCACACTCGTCAGGGGCGCGCGCATCGAGCCCGGGGTCTTCGGCGGAGCGGCGGTGCTCGACGGCCGCGATCAGTGCGTGCGGCTGCCCGCCGACCCGATGCTGCGCCTGAGCGTTGACCAGCCCTTCACCGTGGAGATGTGGCTGCGCCCCGACGGCGCCGAGGGGAACATCTTCTCCATCGGCATCAACTACTACCTGAGCGCGCGCGGCACCGCCGGCTTCGGCTACCGCGCCGCCGACTTCCCCATCAAGTGGTCGTCGCTCTCCGGCATCCCCTGGCAGCGTGGGCAGTGGCAGCACGTCGCGCTCACCCACGACGCCGACCGCACCGTGCGCCTCTACCTCAACGGCCGCCTCGTCGCCGAGGCCGGCCACGCGGACGAGGGTACGTACACGGAGAAGCCCGGCGGCACCACCTTTGGCGCGCACGACGGCTGGCGCGACTTCCTGCGCGGCGCCATCGACGAGGTGCGGGTGTCGCGGGACATCCGCGACTTCGCGCCGCTCCTGACCGACAGCATCTACCTGCGCGGCGAGATGGTGCGGCTCGACCTCGGCGACGTCGCTCTGCCCGACACCGTCGCCGCGCTGCGCGTGCGCATAACCGACGCCGCCGGGCAGGAGGCGCTGGCGTGTGAGCTGCCGGTGGCCGAGGCCTCGCGGCCGCTGCTGCCGGCGGAGGACCTCGGCGACGGCGCGGCGCAGATGGAGATCGCCTTCCTCGCCGCCGATGGCGCGCAGATCGCCTCGTTCAGGCGCACGGTGAACTTCGGCGGCGCGAAGCTCGCGGAGCTGCAGCAGCGTGCGCAGGCCATCGACGTCGCGCTCGCCAACGCGCCGACCGAGCTGCCCGAGCGCGCGCTGGCCGAGATGATCCTGGCCGCCGCGCGCGCGGCCATCGAGCGTCGCGACTTCGCCGGCGCCGAGGGCTATCTGCTCGCAGGCGAGCGCCGCGTCGCCCAACTCGTCTCCGGAGAGGCCGCCTACCGCCATGCCGTCCGGCGCTTCGTGCGGGCGCGCGACGACGCCGATGTGCGCATCACCATGAGCTGGTCGGCGACCGACGCGGCGGCCGCCTTCGAGTGGGCCGAGCAGATCGGCGCGAACGAGCTGGTCGCGCCCCACGGCGCGGTCAGCCGCGAGGGCCTGCAGGCCTGGCGCGATGCCGGCTATCACACCGCCACGCTCTCCAGCGCGCCCATCCACACCGCGGACCGCGCGCAGCCCGAGCAGGCGCAGTTCGGCTACTGGTACATGGACACGCCGCCGGCGGCAGGCGGGTCGGCAACGGTGCAGCTTCAGGCCCCGGCGTGGGGCGGGCTGGCGGTCAGCGACTTCTTCCCGCCCGCCGAGCACTGGCTGGTGCTCGACCTTGCCACCGGCGAGGCGCTGCCCGCCGAGCGTTGGGAGTACGACGCGGCGGCGAAATCCGTGACCATCTCAGGCGCGCGCGACGGGCAGGTCTTCCGCGTCTACTACCTCAACGCGACCGGCGGCATTGGCGACCCGCTCTACGAGCCCTTCGCCCGGCGCGGCCTGGCCGTCCTCGAGGAGGAGGTCGCGCCGCTCGAGGGCGCGCTCGAGACCTTCTGGTACGATGACCTGGCCTATGCCTGGCCCGGTGGCAACCCGCAGGGCGGCTACGACTGGGAGTCATACACCAACGCCGCGCGGCCCGAGAACCAGCATACCTTCAGCGAGGAGACCGGCATCGCCTTCGACCCGCGCTGGCTGGTCATGCCTCCGCGGACGCTCGACGTGCCCCCGCAGCCGGAGTACCTGGTGTGGATGACGTGGGTGCAGGAACGCGTCAAGCCGTGGATGTGCCGCGCCACCGACGTCGTGCACGCCCACGGGATACGCACCTGGCTCTACTGGGGCGACTGTCACGTCGGCATCGAGCCCTTCCTGGGCAGCCTCGAAGCCGGCAACGTCGATGAGGTGGACAAGCCCGCCGGCGATCCGGTCACGGCGCGCGCGCTGGTGGACTTCCCCGGCGACGTCTACCGCCGCCTGCGCGTCGAGTGGCTGCACGCGCATGTGGTAGGCCGCGCCGACGCGGCCGATTGGCTGGCGGGCAGGTGGCAGCGCGCAAAGCGCGGCCTGCTCATGCGGCCGCCGCAGGGCCTGTACTGGATGCCCATGCCCAACGTCACCAGCCTGGCCGACGAGGCGCTGCGCGCGGACGTGGTCGGCGAGATCGCGCACATCAGCGACGAGTTCCGGCTGATGGCCGGCCAGCTTGGCGGCGCGCGCGCCTGGGAGGGCGGCCTGAACCTCTACGTGGTGCACTCGTGGGGCCGGCAGTACTCCTGGCGGCCGTGGGGCGACCCCCTGCTCTGGCATCTGACCGACCTGCCGGTGCGCGTGCGCTTCATCAGCTTCCGCGATGTCATCGACACGGGCGTCCCCGCGGACGCCGACTGCCTCTTCCTCTACGGTCTGCCCGGCACCGCGTGGAGCGGCGGGTACATCTGGGAGGACGAACGCCTCGCGGATGCGGTCCGCGCCTTCGTGCAGGGCGGTGGGGGGCTGGTCGGCGTGCAGGCGCCGTCGGCGCTCGATGACCGCTGGGCGCTCGCCGACCTCTTCGGCGTAACCGGTGCGGGCCAGGTCGCCGACGCCGGGGCGGCAGCGGCGTACTCCGGCGATGAGTGGATCGACGAGGCCGCGCTGGCGCAGGCGCGCGAGGTCGGCGGCACGGCGCTGGCGCTGGCGACGCCCGTGCCCGGCCTCAATGCGCCGCCCGCCATCGCCGGCATGGTGGCCACGGTGACCGCGCGCCCGATCGCCGAGGACCTGACGGTCGCCTACGCGCTGGTCGGCGACGATGGCGCGCCGGCGCCCGGGATGACCGTGCGCGAGGTGGGGGAGGGGCGCGCGGTGTGGCTGGGGGGCTGGTCGGCGGAGTACGCGTTCTCGCGGCTGCTGCGCTCGGCGATCTTCCTGGCGGCGAAGCGCGAGGGCCAGGCGACGCGCCTCGACGTGACCGGCGGGGATGGCCTCTTCGTCTACGCCTGGCCGGAGGCGCACATCATCGCGCTGGTCAGCGAGGCCGACGAGCCCATCGAGGCCACCGTGCGCTGCGATCCGGTGATTCTGGGCATGCCCGTCCTGTTCCCGGGCCCGGTCACCGACGTAGTCACCGGGGAGCGCCTGGGCACGGTGGCCCAGCTCAGCGACGGCCTCACCGCCACCGCCATCCCGCACTGCCTGCGGCTGCTGCGGCCGGGCAGAAGGTAGCCCGGCCGACGCGTGCGGTGCGGCGGCAGCCCCCTCAGGAGGGTTGCGGCACGGTCTCCGACATCTCAGCGGCGCGGGGCGTTCGCTCGGCGTGCTCTGCCGGCGGGAGTTCGTCGACGGCGGGGATGCACATGGTGAACGTCGAGCCCTTGCCGACTTCACTCTCGACACTGACGTGGCCACCGTGCAACTCCGCAATGCGCTTCACCACGTAGAGGCCCAGACCAACACCGCGCTCGCTCTTCTCCCGATGCCGATCGTCATCGAGTTGGGCGAACTTCTCGAAAATCAGCTCGTGCTTGTCGGCCGGGATCCCCGGGCCGGTGTCACTCACCGCGATGGCGACGGTGTCGTCGTCCCTCGTCACATCGACCCTCACGTGCCCGCCCTCCGGCGTGTACTTGACCGCGTTCTCGCACAGGCGGTGAATAGCACTCTCGAGCCGCTCACCATCGACCAGCACCGAGGACACGTCGCCGACCACCCGGCCGTCGAGAGTCACGCCCTTGCTGCTGGCGCGCAGATCCATGACCCGGCGCACCCTCTGCACCATCGACGCCAGATCGCAGCCCTTCCGGTGCAGCTGGAGATCGGGGTCCTCGAGAGCCGTGATGTTGAGCAGCTCGCCCGCCGTCCACACCAGGCGTTGTGTCTCGGCTTCGAGCACCTCCGCGAAGCGGCTGAGCTTATCCTCGCTGGCGCGGTCCGCGAGGGCCGAGAGCATGGCGGCCGTGACCTTCAGGGTGGTCAGTGGCGAGCGGATCTCGTGGGAGAGCATCGACAGCCCCTGCTCGCGCGCTCGCATCGCGGCCTTGACGGGCGTCACGTCCTGGGCGATGATGACATACCCCACGCACTCGCCCGTGGGGGTCAGGAAGCGCGATGTCGATACGCGCAGGTCGGCCTCTTCGGGCACGCATACCGTAATCTCGCGCGTGCGGTGCATGAGCCCGTCATCTAGCTCGGCCACGTCCTGCAGGAGCTGCGGAATCGTGTCGGATGTGTCGCACCTCACCAGATCTTGCGCACGCTCCCCGAGTATCGCACTCGGCGGGATGCCCGTGAGCCGCTGGAACTGCTGGTTGGTCACGGAGACGCGACCTTCGCTGTCGAGAAGCACCACCGCGTCGGAAATGCTGCGCACGATCAGCTCATTCGCCCGGCGCTCGCGCTCCAGGATGCGACACACGCCGTGCGCGACCCAGGCGAGGGCCATCACCGCGAGCAGCAGCCCCACCAGTTCCCACGGCTCCACGCGAGTCGTGGCGGCCAGTGAGAAGTAGATCAGCGTTACGATCGCCGTCACCAGCATTACCGCGACCCGCAAACGGCTGAACAGCGCCACCGAGAAGAGAATGGGCGCAACCAGGAGAGCGGCGAACGGACCATTGAGGCCACCTGTCCCGATAACGACCAGCGACAGCCACAGTAGATCCCCCAGCACCACCACGACGGCACCGTGCCCGAGCCGGCCCAACTGGCGAAGCGCCGGCCAGTTCGCCTCGAACCGCGCCCACATGCTCAGGAACGCCCCGGTGAGCAACCCCATGTACAGGAGCAGGCGGTTCGTGATGAGCTCCGGGGCGCTCAGCGCACACACCAGCAACAGCACAAGGACGGCAATCCTGACGTTATCCTCGGCGCGGATGATGGAGAACTCGAAGGGGCGATCCTCTTCGCATTCCGGGGGGGCCTCCGCCCATGCCCATTCCCCGCTCGACAGCAGTTCACAGTGCGCCATGTTCTGATCATCTCCTTAGATCAGAGTCCCCGCCCGCGTCTGCGTTCTGCGATAGTGTCAACGGGCTCCGACAGCGAACACGCGCAAGGCGCGATAAGTATACCGCAGATGGACAGGCGGAGTCGTTAGGGCGCCGTTGGGATCGCGGTGAGAGTCATCGCGGCGCTCGCCGGGGCGCAGGACTTGCGCGCTGCAGGGGATCCGATCAGGCCGGGGAGCTACGCCGAACCGGTGAGCATGTAGCCATGGCCGGAGACCGTCTCGATGAGGCGCGGCGAGCTGGGGTCGGGCTCGATCTTGTCACGCAGTTGCTTGATGTGCCAGCGGACGAGCCCGCTGTCCCCCGTGCCGGGAGCGTAGCCCCAGACGCGCTGGAGGAGTTGCTGGGGGCTGAGCACCTCCCCGGCGTGGTTGAGCAGGCAGGTCAGCAGGTCGAATTCTACCGGCGTGAGCGCAATCCGCTCTCCCCGCACGATCGCGCATCGTGACGCCGTATCGAGCGCCACCTCTCCCACCTGCAGGATGCGTTGCCCGTCGCCGGCATGCGGTGCTGGCTGCGGTTGCCCTCGCCGCAGCAGGGCGCGCACCCGCGCGCTCAACTCCTCAAGGTCGAAGGGCTTGGGCAGGTAGTCGTCCGCGCCCGCGTCCAGCCCCTCAACGCGCTGGGCCACGGCATCCCGCTCGGTGAGGAAGAGCATGCGCATGCCCGCGAGCGTCGGCATGGCGCGTAGCTCACGACACAGTGTCAGTCCATCCATCCCGGGCATGTTGATGTCGAGGATGGCCAGATCGGGGCGGATACGCACCGCGAGCCTCAAAGCCTCCGCGGCGTCGGGCGCGGCGTAGACCTCATGGTCCTGCTTCGCCAGGCATCGCTGTATGACCGATGCCACCGCATCCTCGTCGTCCACGATCAGAATCGTGCCCATGGGTCAACGCTCCCGGTGCCCGCCGCGCGTGCCCACGCGGGGTGGTACCTATCCCCGTGCGGCGAGGATCTCCCGTATGACTGCGATGAACTCCTGCACCTCAAACGGCTTCGACAGATAGCGCACGTCCTCCTCCGGTCGGCCGCGGAAGGCCAGACTGCGGTCCGTGTAGCCGGAGATGTAGAGTACTTTGACGTCAGGGTTCAGGTCGGTAACCGCCTCCGCCAGCTCGACCCCATCCATGCCGGGCATGACCACATCGGTCACCAGCAGGTCGATCCGCCCGTCGTGGCTTTCGCAGAGTTCGAGCGCTTCCTGTGCCGTCCCGGCCTGCAGAACCGTGTATCCGAAGCGCTCCAGCAGTTCTACGATGAGGCTGCGCACGATCTCCTCATCTTCGACAACCAGCAGCGTCTCGCATCCCCCGGCGGATGACTCGATGCGCTCGCCATCCATGACGCCGACCTCCCCAGTCGTCACAGGAAGAAAGACCTGGAACGTTGTGCCCGCCTCCGCCTCACTCACAACACGAATGGTACCCTCGGTCTGCCGCACGATCCCATAGACCGCTGACAGGCCCAGCCCCGCGCCCTCGTTGCCCGAAATGCTCGTGTAGAACGGCTCGAACACCCGCTCCTGCGTCTCAGCGTCCATGACCGCGCCACTATCGCTCACCGCAAGCATCACGTACACGCCTGGGCCGACCACTGCTCCTCCCGCCCCCATAGTCTCGTCGAGGATGCAGTTGGCGGTCGCCAGGGTCAGGACGCCGCCGTCCCGCATCCTGTCCCGAGCATTCACCGCCAGGTTGATGACCACCTGCTGAATCTGAGCGGGGTCGGCCCTGATCTGGTGAAGGTCCGGCGCCAGACTGGTCTCGATGGCGATGCTCTCGGGGATGATCCTGCGCAACATCGGCTCCAGAGCGGCGACCACATCGTTCACGTTGACGCGCTGCGGTCTCAGCACCTGCTTGCGGCTGAAGGCCAGCAGATGCCGGGTCAGCTCCGCCGCGCGTCGGGTGGCGGCCAGGATGTCCTCAAGCAGCCCCAGCCACTGCGGGTGCTCGGCAAGCTCGGACTGCAGAAGCTGAGCGTTGCCGAGGATGGCCGTAAGCATGTTGTTGAAGTCGTGGGCGATGCCGCCCGCGAGCCGGCCCATCGCCTCCATCTTCTGCGAGTGCAGCAGTTGCGCCTCAAGCTCCTTCCGCTCGCTGTCGTCCACGAGGATGCCACGCAGGCCGACGGGCCGCCCATCGCTGATGATAGGGCGCGTGTACACGATCACCGGGAAGGTGCTGCCGTCCTTGCGCAGCCCGGTGTACTCGCCACTCTCCTGGTGGCCTGTCGCGAGAGCCTTCTCGAAATCCGCCCGGGCCTGCTCCCGCTCCTCAGGCACCAGGGTCTCGAGGTAGTGGACACCGCGTCCCAGGTCTTCCGGCGCATAGCCGAACATCTCGAAGGCCCTCTGGTTCACGAAGGTGATCCGGCCCGATGCATCGGCTTCGAAGACGACTTGCGGCAACATGTCCACAAGCTCTCGGAGGGCTGGCTCGTCTGCCGACATGGTCACGCTCCTTCCGCGTAGCGTTGCCCGTCACGATATCAGAACCCGGCCTGACTGCGCAACGCTCCCACCCGATTCCCCCGGGTCACGCGCTCTCGCGGCGGTACCTCAGGGGGGTGGTGTGGCGGTAGCGCTTGAAGACCTTGGTGAAATAGCTCTGGTCGTGGAAGCCGCACTCCAGCGCGATGGCCGCAATGGGCTTGTCGGTGCGGGCCAGCATCTCCGCCGCGCGGTCGATGCGCATGCGGTTGAGCAGCTCCGTGAAGCTGCCACCCGACTCCCGGCGCAGCAGCGTGGAGAAGTGCGAGGGCGACAGGTGCACGGCACGGGCCACGTCATCGCGCGAGATGTTCTCGCAGCAGTGCTCCTGCATGAACTCCAGCGCCTCGAACAGCAGGAAGCCCGGGTCCTTGTGCCGATGGCGCTCGATGGCGGCCATGATGCCCTCCAGCATCGCCCGCAGCCACGCCGCCAGCTCCTCCTCCGAGCCGATCTCCGCCACCTCGACCATGCCGCGGTAGTTGATGCCCAGGAACTCCTCGGGGTTGCCCCCCGCCTCGACCGCCGTCCGGCTCATGGTCACCACCAGCTCGAGGAAGATGCTCTTGACCAGGTCGAGGCGGTCGCCGGCATGGTAGTGGACGGTCATGAGCAGCCGGTTGAGGATCTCGCGCGCCGCCCGCCGGTCCTCGGAGCGGATCGCCGCCATCAGCGCCGGCTCCTCGCGCATATACAGCTCCCGGATCGAGTAATGCACGCCGCTCTTGAAGGCGTGGATGGCGTGCGCGCGCTGCTGCTCGTCGTGGTAGCTGCGGCGATGGGCCGCCAGCGCCGCGGCGTTGGTCAGGTTCTCCTCCTCCGCCAGCGCGCGCAGGTCCGCGCACATGCGCGGGATGTCCAGCACCGGGCCGCCATCAACGCCCTCCAGCACCTGCTCCTCGGTCGCGCTGGCCAGCAGCCCGCCCAGCACGCGCGCGTTGTACATCAGCGGCACCGCCCACAGCATGCGCCGGTCCGGGCACTGTACGATGGACGGCTCGCCCCAGCGCAGGCCCTCGGTGATCGCGAACACGCGCGCCTCATCGCAGGCGTCATCGCCCGGGCACTGCTCGCACTGCCCACCGCCGAAGACCACGCGACCCTCCGCGTCCACCACGCACAGCCCCAGGTTCCAGCGCCGCGCGTAGGCACGCGCGATGCGCCGGAAGGTCTTCCCCTCGATCCCGCATGGCCCGACGTCGATCATCCCGGGCACCCTCTCGGCTCTCGGCACGACGCCCCTCGCATCTGCCCGCCAGATTCCGTACCATTTTACCAAAACGCCGCGCAAACCGAAAGAACCGCCGCGCCCGCGCAGGTTATAGTTATGCAGCACACTCCAGCCCATCCAGGCGCCGGTGACGCGCCGTCTGCGCATGTCACCACGACAGGGGACTGCGATGACCGGCCGGGAGATCCTCCTCAACGCGATCCACAACGAACACACGCCGCGCCCCGCCTGGGTGCCCTTCGTGGGCTGCCACGGCGGCGCCCTCATCGATACGCCCGCCGACGAGTATCTGCGGTCGGCCGAGGCCATCGCCGCGGGCCTGCTCAGGGCCGACGAACTCTACCGGCCCGATGGCCTGCCCATCGTCTTCGACCTGCAGATGGAGGCCGAGATCCTCGGCTGCGAGCTGCACTGGGCGCACAACGGCCCGCCCAGCGTCTCGAGCCACCCGCTGGCCAACGGCGCCACCCTCGCCGACCTGCCCGAGTTCAGCGTCGAGGCCGGGCGCTTCCCGGAGGTCGTGGCCGCGCTGCGCACCGTCAAGGCGGAGATCGGCGAGCGCGTGGCGCTCTACGGCCTCATCTGCGGACCGTTCACGCTGGCGCTGCACCTGCTGGGCAACGACATCTTCCTGGAGATGTTCGACAACGAGGCCGGCGTGCAGGAACTCGTGGACTTCTGTGCGCGCGTGGGCATGCAGGCCGCCGACGCCTACATCGACAACGGCGCCGACGTCGTTGCCGTCGTGGACCCGATGGTCAGTCAGATCTCGCCCGAGCACTTCCGGCAGTTCGTCGCCGAGCCGGCCAACACGCTCTTCGACCACATCCGCGCGCGCGGCGCCGCCACCTCCCTGTTCTGCTGCGGCGACGCCACCCGCAACCTCGAGGTCATGGCGCAGACCCGCTGCGACAACATCTCGGTGGATGAAAACGTGGACCTGGCGCTGCTGCGCGACATCGCGCGCGCGGCCGGCAAGTCCTTCGGCGGCAACCTCCAGCTCACCGTCGTGCTGCTGCTCGGGACCGAGGACGACGCTCGGCGCGCCGCGCTGCAGTGCATGGACATCGGCGACGGCGAGGGCTTCATCCTCGCCCCCGGCTGCGACCTGCCCTACGACACTCCGCCCGAGAACGTCGCCGCCGCCGGCCTTATGGCCGTGGACGACTACCAGCGCGAGATCGCCCGCCAGACCATCACGGAGGCCGGAGAGGATGACTTCTGCGACATCGAGCTGCCCGACTACGCCCACGAGCCCGACGTGATCCTGGACGTCATCACGCTCGATTCGGCGACCTGCGCGCCCTGTCAGTACATGATGGATGCCGCCAACCGCGCCGCCGCGGCCATCGGTGAGGGCGTGCAGGTGCGTGAGCACAAGATCACCCGCCGTGAGGGCCTGGGCATGTTCTGCCGCCTCGACGCCGGCCACGTGCCAACCATCTGCATCGACGGCAAGCCGACCTTCGTCTCCATCATCCCCGATCAGCCGCGCCTCATCGAGGCTATTCGTGAGCGCATGCGGGAGAAGGGCCGCGTATGATCCCCCTGTGCCTCGTGACCGGGTTCCTCGGCAGCGGCAAGACGACGCTGCTGCGGCGGATCGCCGACCGCCACCGCCATGACAGGATCGTCTATCTCGTGAACGAGTTCTCGCCTCGGGACATCGACGGCGCGCTGTTCGAGCAGGTCGAGGAGGACGTGGTGGCCATCCCCGGTGGCAGCATCTTCTGCCGCTGCCTGGTCACTGAGTTCCTCGGCCACCTGCAGCGCATCCCCGAGCGCTTCCACCGCGAGGACGATCCGGTCATGGGCGTGGTCATCGAGGCCAGCGGCGTGGCCGACCCCCGCGTCATCGAGCAGATGCTGCGTGAGACCAGGCTGGACGCGGTCTACGCGCTGGCGTCGATCATCAGCGTGGTGGACCCCGGCAGTCTGCCCAGGCTGGTGCACACGCTGCCCAACATCCGCGCCCAGGTCGAGGCCGCGGACGTGGTGCTCATCAACAAGATCGACCTGTTCACCCCCGATGAGGTGGACGCGGCCGAGCAGATCGTGCGCACGATCAACCCCGTGGCGACGACCATGCGCACCGTGCGCTGCAGCGTGGACCTGGAGTTGTTCGCCGGCGCGCGAGTGCGTGGCCTGGAGGGCGAGTACGCGCTGTGCGCCGACCCCAACTACGCCCGCTTCGCCATCGACTTCACCGAGCCCGTGAATGCCGACGAGCTGCGCGCCGAGCTGGAGGCGGTGCGCGACGAGGTCTACCGTGCCAAGGGCTTCGTGCCCACGGCGGAGGGCCTGGCCTACCTGGACATGTCGGCCGCGGCGCTGACCCTGGAGCCCGCTTCCGTCCCCGACGGCGCCCCCGGGCTGGTCGTCATCGCCCGCGGCGAGGATCACGCCGGGGTGAGCGAGTTCGCGCGCCGCCACGGCGCGATGGAGGCCTGAGGCGCGCGGCGGCCTCAGAGCCGGTAGCTGTGCCAGGGATCGCGGTCGGGGTGGCTGAAGCACGCCTCCAGAATGCCCGCGCCCGGGCGCGCGATGAACGCCCACGCGGTCTCATTGCCCCGCGGATCGTCGTCGCCGTAGCGCGACAGCGCCCCCGGCCGGCCGGTGTATGCCAGGACCGACCGCGCCAGCTCCACCCCGGGCTCACCCTCGCCGCTGAGGCGCTCAATGGCATCGAAGCGCGCCGTCGACTCCGCCCGGCAGTCCGGGTCGTCGATGGCGAACTGCGTCATCTCGGGGGTCACCGCGTGGTTGGTGCACCACAGTCGGCCGTTCTCAGGCTGCCGGACCGCCTGGTACGCGCCCGCCTTCTCGACGATCGCCGCATCTCCGCCGGCATCCACCAGCGCGTGGTTCGCGCCCCACGGCAGAGAATTCACCGACGCCAGCAGCTCGATCGCCTCCGCCACGCTCTCCGCGCGCGACAGCACCCATGTCGGCAGCGCGTGCGGGTTCATCGCCCCCTCGGGCATCGGCACCTGCGCCGAGCATGACGAGCCCCCGACCGCCAGCCCGGCCTCGTTGATCCCGCTGCCACGCCACGTCGTGCCCGGCCAGTAGGTCGCCAGCACCGCCGGCCCGCCTTCGGGCCGCACCAGCGCCAGCCCCGCATGCTTGCCCTCGGCCTTCGGCAGGTCGCAGGTGCGTGCGAGGATCGGCCCGTCCGCGCTCTCGGTGAAGATCAGGTTCGAGCAGCCCTCCAGCGCAAAGCGCATCGACGCGTAGAAGTTGGCGAGGTAGATCCAGCGGAAGTCCATCCCCGAGCCGTCGGCGATGCCCTGTGTCTCCTCGAGCAGCTCGGGCACGCGCCGCTCGGTGTATGCCATGTGCCGCTCGCGCGCCTCGCGAAACCGCCGCTCATCCCAGCGTCGGAAGCGCGCCGCCAGCATGTCCAGCGAGTTGGCGATCGCCAGCTTTGTCTGCTCGCCGAGCTGCCGGCCGATCTCGTAGGGTGTCCCCGATGCCTCGACGTAGAACATGGTCGCCTCCCGTCAGTCGATGCGGGCGTTCTCCGGGACCGGCATGCGGTCGCCGAACACAATCAGCCGGTAGCGCTGCGGCTCGATCTCCAGGTTCAGCGCATCGCCGTCCAGGGCCAGCGGCTCGTCGAACATCGCGTCCACCGGCTGCGCGTCGGCGGCGATGCCCAGCGCCTCGCGGTCGAAGCTCACGGTGCCGCTCCACGGTTCGTTCGGCAGGTTGCTGACCACCACCAGCGCGCGCCCGCCCTCGCGGTCGATCCACGCGCTGGCCAGCGGGCCCTCGGGCTCACAGCGCACGAGCTGCGCCTGCCAGTACCCCACGAACTGCGCGCCGTCGAAGGCCATGCGTAGCTTGCGCAGGCGCACCCACGGACGCGTCTCGCGGCCGTAGCCGACCTGACGGCCGTAGTAACGCACGATCCCGCCACCGACCACCATGGGCACGTCGTGGAGCAGGAACATCGCGTGCATCTCGTTGCGGGTGATCGGCAGGTTCAGCCAGTTCCACCACAGGCCGGTGGTGGCGACGCCATTGAGGTGAGTCATGAAGTTGGCGCGGAACTCAGCCAGGCTGTTGATGCCCAGCAGCGTGTCGCCCGCGTGGTACTGGCCCTCGCCCGTGACGCGCTCGTCGGTAAAGGCGCCGATGCAGTAGTTCTCGAGGTTGTAGTGGTTGCGGATGGTGGCGGGCTTCGGCGCCTCGACGTGCGTGTAGACGTAGAGCCGCTCGATGAAGTCGCGGATCGCCCAGATGCACCACGTGCCGCGCTCCCGGCCCTCGCGGTCGGTCCACGCGAAGCCGTCCAGCTCGTTGAACTGCAGGCGCGGCATCGCCATCCCGTCCATGTACACGCCGTCGAGGCCGGTTTCTTCGATGAGATGCTTCGCGCTCGCGAGCCACCAGTCGGGGAACGTGCTGGCGTGGTTGTGCAGGAAGCAGCCCCAGCCGATGCTCTTGACCGGCTCGGCGAGCATCTCCTGGCCGAAGGTGGCGAAGTCCGGGATGTTGGCATTCACGCCCCAGCCCGTGTACGGGAGGTAGGTCAGCCCCAGGTCGTGCAGCACCTGCGCGTACTCGCGCGCCGCCGCCCCGTAGCGCGGGTTGTAGATGCGTGGGCAGCCGAAGTGCTCATCATCGGTGATGTAGGTGGAGACTGAGTTGGCCCCCGCGGCGATGATGGCCGCGTGGCTCTCCGCCAGGTCTTCGAGGTCCACGTCTTCCTGCACGCCCGGCGGCCGGCTCATCGCCACGCGGCAGATCCGTCGCCCGGGCGTCGAGTCCTTGACCGGCGTCACCGTCAGGCCGAAAGTGACCCGCCACGGCTCGGTGATGCGCAGCGGCTCGTCGATCATCGCGATGCGCAGCACCACCGCGTCATCCTCGCGCGCCAGGCCCACCACACGCTCCTCGTCTGCGTTGGCCCAGCCGCGGTCGGCCTCGCAGAACCACTGCAGCCCGCGGTCCTCGGCACCCAGGTAGCAGGCGAAGGTGAAGGGCAGAAAGCCCTCGGGGTAGCGCGCGAACCACTCGTCCAGGTCGCCCGCGAAGCCGTTCGCCTGCGAGCGCTGCGGGTCGGTCCACGTCCCGTGGTGGAAGGCCAACCGCGCAAACTCCGCCGTCACCGGGATGTCGAGCACGAGGCGCTGCACGGTCACGCCGCCCGGCGGCGGGGTGATCTCCAGGTCGAAGCGCCCGGTGCCGTCGTAGTGGAAGTCGGTGCGCATGGACAGCGCCAGCGGGCCCCCGACGCCCCGGGCCTCGAAGGCCGCATCGCGGTCATCGATCGACACGCGTCGGCCGATCCACTGCACCGGCTCGCCCAGGTCGAGCGTCACCGGCCGCGCCAGCAGCTCCGTCCCGCGCGCGATGATCGAGTGCGGCAGGCCGTCCTCGCCGATCTCGATGCGCCGCTGCCACAGCGTGAACGCGCGCTCGCCATCGGGCCGCACCGGCTCGAAGGGCGGCGGCACGACCTGCGAGCGGCCGATGTCGTTGGGCCACCATTCGGGGTCCGGCGGTCGCACGATCGTGTCCGAGCTGCCGATCACCTCAGTCCCGTCGGCGCGCACCAGCGTCGCCGCCACCATGGCCTCCGTGTCGGGCGCGATGCCCGAGCTGTCGAGGAAGACGTGCACGGCGTCGGCGCCCGGGACGACCGGTGCGGCGGCCATCGCCAGCTCCTGCCCGCCGGCGCTGAGCACGAA
>JALGVA010000278.1 GCA_029820295.1 Candidatus Zipacnadia bacterium | reverse complement strand
CTTGGTCGCCGCACTCAGCGTCGCGCTGAAGCTGTTGGGCTTATCCGGGCAGCGGACGATGAAGCCCAGCGGCGAGCCCGGCAGGCTCTCGCGCGAGGTGTCGGCGTAGAGCCAGAAGTCGATGAAGTCCCAGCGGCTCCAGTCGCGCTCAGTCTCGGGGATGCTGGTGTAAGCGCGCGGCCAGCCGATGGGGTAGTCGGGCTGGCCGGTCGAGTGGTTGACGTCGATGTGGAAGTGCATCGCCCGGCCCGCCCGCGCGTGCGCGTCGTCGGGCTCCATGGTGGCTTCGGCCGGGGTCCACACCGAGCCGCTGTCGCCGTCGGCCAGCACTCGCTCCTCCATCGGCGGCTCATCGGTCTGCGCGACGGCGGGCGGCAGTGCGGCCAGCAGCGCGGCACCCAGCAGAACGGCCGTCAGCAGGACGCGATCGCCGGTCATGATCCCATCGCCCTCGGGAGCAGGCTTGTGGTCGGAGTCAAGTTCGCGCAGGCGGCGAGGATTCCTCTCGCAGGAGGCCGCCGCGGGTCGGACGTGGAACCCGCGCGCGGAGACATCCGGCAACGGGAGGCGCCACCATGGCGGATCTGCGAGTCGGTGTCGTGGGGCTCGGCGGCAACGGTCGGGCCTTCGTGCGCGGCTATGCGCTCAGCGAGCTGGCCGAGCTGGTCGCGGTGTGTGACTTCGACCCCGAGCGCACGGCCGCGGCGGCGGAGTTGGCTGCGGAGGAGGGCGCCGGCCCGGCGCGGTACCACGACCTGGCGGAGATGCTCGAGCGCGCCGACCTCGACGTGCTGTCGGTGCACACCCCCGACCACCTGCACGCCACGCCGTTCGTCATGGGCCTGGAGGCAGGCTGCCATGTGCTGGTGGAAAAGCCCATGGGCAACACCATCGAGGACCTCGAGCGCATGACCGAGGCCGCGCGTAACTCCGACCGCAAGACGCTGGTCGGCCACATCCTGCGCTTCAACCCGTTCTTCGCCGAGGTGCGCCGGCGCATCGCCGCCGGTGAGTTGGGCGAGATCTTCTATCTCGAGGCCGACTACTTCCACAACCTGCTGCGCCAGGCCGATCCGGTGCGGGTGAACCCGCACATCGGCAACATCAACTGGTACCTGGAGCACGAGAAGGTGATCGTCGGGGGCGGCGCGCATCAGTTCGACCTGCTGCGCTGGTACGCCGACTCGCACTGCATCGAGGTGTGCGGCTACGGCAACGCCATCGCGTTCCCGGAGATGAAACACCACGACTGCATGTGCGCGGTGTTCAAGATGGCCTCAGGCGCGGTCGCCAAGGTCGGGGCTGCCTACGGCGTGGTCGGCCCGCGGCCGGAGCTGTGCAACCTGGAGGTCTACGGCACCAGGGGCACGGTGCGCGGCGGGATGCTGATCACCGGCGACGAGCATGAGCCCGACGTCGAGGATCTGCGCACCGAGTACTCGGGGCACCCCTTCGAGCCGGAGATCGAGCACTTCCTGCGCTGCATCATCGACGACAGCGAACCGCTGATCGACGCCTTTGCGGGAGCGAACTCCGCGGCGCCGACGATCCTCGCGGCCGAGTCGGTGGCGGCCGGCGGGCGGCCGATGGAGGTGCCGTACTTCGCGCGGTAGGTTCCGCCGACAGGAGTGTCGGCGGAACGAGCCGTAGCCTACTCCCCATGCAGCCGCGTCATCTGCGCCAGGTTCATGGTGCGCAGGCCGCGCAGCGCCGGGACCTGGCAGACCAGGACCAGCACGATCGTGAAGAGGGTCGACACCACGAAGGTCCACGGCGAGATGTAGAAGGTGATCGAGAAGGTCTCGCTCTCCCACAGCTCCACAAGCCCGCGCGCGCCCGCGGTGCCCAGCGGTGCCCCGAGCGCCAGCCCCAGTGCCGTGGACGCCAGGTTCTCGATCGTGATCATGCGCGTGATCTCGCTCAGCCGCACTCCCAGGGCGCGCAGTGACGCGATCTCGGATCGCCGCTCGTTGATGTTGCTCGACACGGTGTTGTAGACGATGGCGACGGTGAGCGCGCCGGCGAAGGCCAGGAGCACGCCGATGAAGATGTAGCTGAGCGCCATGGCCTCGTCCACCTGCCGGCGCATCTCGAAGGTCGTCTCGACCATGACGGCGTCGGGCAGGTCGTAGGCGCGTGCGGCCACGGCCTGCTCACGGCCCGGGCGCGCCTTGATGACCATGCCGCCGATGGTGCCGGGCGGGATGCCCAGGCGTGAGCCGAAGCGCAGTTGCAGCGCCTCCGCCGACATGTAGACGCCTGAGCCCAGCGGCTGCTGGACGGTCCGGGCGACACGCACCGGCTGCTGGAGGTGGACATCGCGCGAGTTGTAGGCGTACTCGAGCTTGAGCACATCACCGCGCTCGATGCCCAGCGCGCGCGCCGCGGCCGGGCTGGGGAAGATGCCCGGGCCCTGCAGGTCGGCGGGCTGCTCCTGCAGGTCCCGGAAGCGCTGCAGGCGGCTGCCGCGTGGCACGCCCGTGATGGTGAGATCGCGGAACTCGCCGCCGTGGCTGAGTCGCACCGGCAGGCCGGAGGTGCCCTCCGCCCACTCGACCTGAGGCCAGCGCTTGACCTGCTCGACCACCGTGTCGCTCACCGGCCGCGCGAAGCCCACGTCCACGTCGTAGTTGCGCACGCTGTCGAAGTAGTAGTCGATGGCGTGCCGCTCGGCGTCGAACATGGACATGGTGGTGATCATCAGTACCACGCCGGTGGCGATGCCCATGATCGTGTACGCCGTCCGGTGCGTCTGGCGGAAGAGGTTGCTGAGCGCCACGCGCGTCACGAACGATGCGCCGCGCTGCAAACGCGCGAGCAGGAGCGGTGGCTTGCGCTGAGCCGAGTCGACCGAGCCCGGGCGCATGGCGTCGGCGGGCGCGATGCGCGCCGCGGCCAGCGACGGACTCAGACCCGCCAGCAGGCTCACCGCCGCCGTCACCGCGACGCCGATTGCCGCCACGAACCAGCCGGAG
>JALGVA010000123.1 GCA_029820295.1 Candidatus Zipacnadia bacterium | reverse complement strand
GGGCTCGACGGTGTGCGCGCCCTCGCGCTCGTCGCTCATGCAGGGCCTGCACCAGGGCCACGCGACCGTGCGCAACAACTCCGCGCCCGGCGGCTACCGCCACAATCTGCAGCCTGAGGACGTGACGGTGGCGCAGGTGCTGCAGGGCGCGGGCTATCGCTGCGGCCTGTTCGGCAAGTGGGGTCTCGCGGTCGAGGACCAGACCGGGCAGCCCAACGAGAAGGGCTTCCACGAGTTCTGCGGCTACCTCAACCAGCGCCACGCGCACAATTACTACCCGCCGTATCTGTTCCGCAACACCGAGCACATTGAGTTCCCCCAGCACGCCGGCCACGACCATAAGGCGCCCAACGAGTATGACGCGCAGGGCCGCATTATCCCCAACGGGATGACCGACCCGAACGCCGCGCGCTACTCCTTCGACGTCTACGCCGAGGCCGCCGAGCAGTTTGTGCACGCGCACCACGCCGAGCCCATGTTCCTCTACCTGGCCTACACCATCCCGCACCAGGCCTTCGAGGTCCCGAGCCTCGATCCCTACACCGACCGCGACTGGCCGCTGTTGCAGAAGATCTACGCGGCGATGGTCACGCGCATGGACACGGCCATCGGCCGGATGCTGGGGCTGCTCGAGGACTACGGGATCGCCGACGACACGCTGATCTTCTTCACCTCCGACAACGGTTACAGCCACAAGGGCGTCGGCGAGGACCCGTCGCTGGACGAGTTCTTCGGCCACCACGGGCCCTTCAAGGGCGAGAAGGGCAACCTGCACCAGGGCGGGCTGCGCGTGCCGACGCTCGCGCGCTGGCCGGCGACCATCGCCCCCGGAGGCACCTGCAACCACCCGTGGGCGTACTGGGACCTGATGGCGACCGCGGCGGAGCTGTCCGGCGCCGACTGCCCGCCCACCGACGGCATCTCCATCGCGCCCATCCTGCGCGATGAAGCGCACGAGCCGGCGGACCGTCCGCCGCTCTACTGGGAGTACGGCAACGAACAGGCGGTGCGCCACGAGCAGTGGTGGGCGTATCGCCCGCACCCCGATCAGCCGGTGCAGCTCTACCACGCAGACCAGGACCCGCAGCAGCAGCATGACCTCGCCGCCGACCTGCCCGAAGTCGTCTCACAGGTCGAGGAGGTCATGGCCTCCGAGCACGAGCCGAACCTGTACTTCCCCGCGCCCGGCCAGACGCGCGAGGAGTGGGAGGCGGAGCTGGCGCGCCACGGCATCGAGCTGCCGGTGAACATCGACGTGTGAGGGGCAGTTGCCGTTGTCGCTGTCGTTCGGAGCGGCCGGGCTTCAGCCCGGCCGTGCCGTTGTCCGTCAACCCTTCGCTGTCCGCGGCGGCCATCCGCGAAAGCCGGAGAACGGCCAGTCATCAGCGCTCTTGCAGAGCCCAGCCTCGACCGGATTGCGCAGGATGTAGCTCACCACCTCGGCCACGTCTTCGTGCCCACGGACGTGCCGGTCGAAGTAGCTGCGCTGCCAGATCGGCGCGGAGAGACCCAACCGGGTCAGTGCGTGTCCGGAGAGAGCCTTTGCGCTGTCGATGCACGCCTTGACGCTTCCTCCCTCTTCGACAACACAGGTCAACAGATGGACGTGGTCGGGCATCAGGCAGTAGGCAATCAGCGCGCATCGGTGCACGATCGCCGAGTCGTCGAAGATACCCAGCACGGTCTCGGGTACGCCGTCGCGCGTGAGAAACGGCCGTCGTCGGTGCGTGGCGAGCGTGAAGAACACAGGCTGGCGGATCTGCTCGTAGCGATCGACGGACAGGCGATGTGGGTGTCGCAGGGGCGCCCGTCCGTGGCGGGGCACGTGTTCATCCTCCTTCGAACGTCAACGACAACGGCAACGGCGAACGACACGGCCGGGCTGAAGCCCGGCCGCTCCGGACGACAACGGCCGCTGCGAACGCCGCGCCGCTCCCTACCGCCCACACTCCTCCAGCCGCACCGCGTTGTTGCCCTCGTAGATCTCCGGGATGTCCGCGCCCCGCCCGGGATTGTAGTCAACCACCACGCGCCAGCCGGTCGCGTCCGCCGGGACGCCGGTCAGCTCATATTCCACGCGTACCGGCTCCAGGTCGTCGCCGATGCCCGGGATGTCGGTCAGCGTCTGGCGCGCGATCACCTCGCCCTGCGGGTTGACCAGCGCGATCTCCACCGCGTCCACGCCCGCTACGCCGATGTTGTGCAGCACCCCACGCACCGCGCCCTCCGCCACCGTCGTGTCCAGCGGCGACAGCGCCAGGTCCGGCCGCGTGCGGATGTTGTCCAGCGCCTGCGTCTGCTTGATCTCGACGATGGTGACCTGCCGCGGCGGCAGGGTCAGCGGCACCGCCGAGTAGCGCTGCAGCTCCATCTCCCGGGTCTCGGCCGGCTCCTCAAATCGGTCATCGCCGTCGGCGTCCTCGCCGACCGCCACCGAGTAGATCCCGTGCCCGAGCCGCCACACGCGCATGGCGCCCTCCATCGGCTGGTCGGCAAAGCTGTAGACCGCCACCTTGAGGCGGTCCGGTCCGCTGTCGAGCACAAGCGCCGCGAAGTCGGTGCCGAAGCCCTCCCAGCTCACCGAGAGGCCGTGGTGCATCTTGTTGCGCGTGGTGTACGCCCCGCAGTAGGCCTTGGCGGCGTTCTGGATGGCGTACAGGAAGATGCGGTCGGTGAACTGCTCCGCCTCGGTGTACATGTAGCGGAAGCGCTGCATCTCGGCGATGTCGCGACGCAGGGCGTCGATGAGCGGCCGGCGGTCACCCGAGATCAGCGTGGCCAGGTAGGGCTCCTTCTCCGCGAGGCCCTGCATCTCGGCCTCGCCCAGGCCGTCGAGCAGCCCCATCTCGTAGAACTCGGGGAGGTACTGGTCGATGCGCAGCGAGGTTCGCCCCTGCGCAAACACGTCCATGAACGGGCGCGCGTAGCGCTCGTCGCCGGTGTAGTCGAGCATCGAGGCGAAGATCGAGGCCATCCCGCCGTAGGCCGCGTAGAGCGGGCGACTCTCGTAGACCTTCACCGGCTCCTCGGTCTTCACGTCCACCGTGAAGGCGTAGGCGCCGGGCTGCTCGTGCTCGAGCCAGCCATCGGCCCACTCGCGCAGGAACCGCTCGACCGCCGGCTGGCGATTGTACCACAGCACCTCGACCAGTGGATGCAGCATCAGCGCGTGAGCGCCGCCGGCCACGCCCGGCTCGCGGTCGATGCGCAGGTCCTCGGCGCCCAGCGTCTGGTTCTTGAAGTGCCGGTGGCCGATGTCCGTCACCACCGTGAGGGCGGGCATCGAGCGCGCCGCCGCCAGCGAGCGCTCGAAGTAGACCGGGTCGCCGTAGCGCCACCAGGTCATCAGCGCCTCGTGGTTCACGCCCTCTTCATAGGCGTGCAGCGGGTCGGTGGAGCGCCTGTTCAGGCCCTCCTCCATCGTGGTCGCCTCGGCCAGCTCGGCCAGCGCCGCCGCGCCCTGCACGCACAGCCGCGCCACCGGATCGTCGGAGATCATGGGGAACATCGCGTAGTTCTGATACATGTCGCTGTCATCGCCGACGCGGCCGCCGAACTCGCCCGTGGGCACCAGCCGATGCTCCAGCCACCACTTCGGCACCTCACGCGCCTCCAGCCACGCCTGGCGCAGCACCACCGCCCACTCGGGCGCGCCGGGGACCTCCTCGATGGTCGGCTCGAACTCCGGCAGGCCGGCGTTCTGCCACACCCACTGGTCGTACTGCTGCACGATCGGGTCCTCGGGGCCCAGTTCCTTGGCGAAGGCGATCTCGCGCAGCAGTT
This sequence comes from Candidatus Zipacnadia bacterium, assembly GCA_029820295.1. Taxonomy (GTDB): domain Bacteria; phylum Armatimonadota; class Zipacnadia; order Zipacnadales; family UBA5352; genus JALGVA01. The sequence continues at coordinate 10,575 of JALGVA010000123.1, read as the reverse complement.
CGACCACCTTGACGCCCGCGTAGGCGTCCTGCGCCCACTCGTCGAGGTCGGTGTCGCGGCTGCGCAGGCTGCCCCACGGTCGCGGCTCGCTCAGCGCCGCGAACATCGTCTTCACGATCCACAGGCGATACTGCAGGGCCTCGGCCAGGGCGCGCTCGCGCGGGGCGTAGTAGAGTTCGACCTGTGGCGTGTTCATGACCGTCTCCACGCCGGTGCGTAGCGCCACCCAGACGCGCCTCCCGGCCGGCACCACCTGATCGAGATGGTCAAGGACCACGCGCAGCTCGCCCGGGCCCTCGGCGGCGCACTGCACGTTCATCACGCGCTGCGCCGGGTTGTGCGGGTCCATGACCGCGACCTCGATGGGCATGCCCGTCGGCGCGTTAGGCATGGGCAGGCGCAGGCCCACCGCGAGCAGCCCGGTGTCCTCGGCCACCGGCTCGGTCACGAAGTGCACCCAGCCATCCTCGGCGGTCTGCAGGCGCACGGCCATTTCGGTGGCCGCGAGCTGGCGGAACGGTCCCGGTTCGGTGCCGAACTGCGCGGCGAAGTCGGCCAGGTCCCCGGGCTCGACGGTCTGCCCGGCGTTGAGCACCGTCGGCTGGGGCAGCTCGGTGTGCTCGCCGAGGCGGAAGAAGTACGCGTCCGAGATGGCGCCGTCGGCGAGGTCGAAGAAGCTGAAGTAGTCGCTCATCACGCGCTGGCCGAAGAGCGCGCGCGAGCTGTTGGCGTTGGCCATCCAGTCCCACAGCAACTGCCCGTCCCCGGGCTCATAGTACGAAGTCGCGTCGCAGTAGAGCTTGACCCTGGCGCCGCCGCGGATCTGCACCGCGTCCACGCCGCGGTCGTCGGCGAGGCGCACGTGCAGGCCGTCGCCGTTGGCGAAGTCATAGTAGACGCCGGCGCCTGCGGTGCGCGCGCCGTACTCCCAGGTCGAGCCGTTCCAGGCCACGGAGTCCAGTCGTCCGTCCACCGGTGCGCCCACGAAGCCGCGCAGCGCCCGGCAGTCGGTGACGGCGATGTCGGTGATCCACTGCGTCTCTCCGGGCGTGAGCGCGATGGCCGGGCCGGAGGTCTCGGCGGAGGCCTGGCGCACGATGGCGAGGTCGGCGAGGTAGACGGTGCCCGCGCCGTGGCCCTCGGTGTTGCCGAGGATGATCAGCGCGCTCCCCTCCTCGCCGGTGGGGAAGTTCACGCTCCAGTAGCGGTAGTCGTCGCTCGGCTCGGTGTTGACTGAGTAGGCGTCGGTGCCCTCTTGATCGGCGCTCTTCCTCGTGCGCGCGCGCAGGTAGACGCCCGCATCGCCCCGCGCCCGGCCCTCCAGCCGGTAGAGCGCGTTGGGCTCGAGTTGGACGCTGCGCGAGATGGTCGCGTACGAGCCGGGGACCTCCCAACGCAGCGCCTGCCGCCCCTGGTCCTCGATCAGCGACACGCGCTCGCGCTGGCCTTCGCCGAAGCTCCAGCCGGCGGGGTTGCCGGCGTCGTCGGTCGCGCGGAAGTCGGCGTTGGGCAGCAGATTGTTGGTCACGAAGAACGCCAGGCCGTAGCCCTCACCGGCGCCGTAGGGCGCGCGCGGCGGCCACACGCTCAGCGTGGTCAGCCGGCCCTCGGGATCTTCGCGCCCGAGCTTGACCTGGATCATGCCGCCCGGCTCAGGCGGCCCGTCGAGGCCGATCTCGTCCCAGGCGATGGCCATCTCAACGGTCCACGAGTCCTCGCCCACGCTGGTCTCCGCGGAGAACTGCGGCTCAGGGCCCATCGTCCCCTCGGGGCGCGCGGTGACCCGCTGGCGGGCGCCGGCGGCGTTGACGATGAACTGATCGTAGTAGCCCGCGCCGTCGGTGGACCGCACCCACACCTCGATACAGTCGTCCTTCCATACGCCCGAGCCGCCGTCGGAGGCAAGGGTCTGCAGGTTCGCCGGATCGGGCTCGGCGAAGCGCACGCCGATGTACAGGCCCTCATCGCCGAACCCCAGACGGGCCTCGGCGCCCTTGGGCGCGGCCTGCTGGTTGAGCGGCAGCGTGAAGTTGTCGAGCACCGTCGCCTGCTGCCACGCGGCATCGTCGAGCACGCCGTCGATCACCGGCGCGGCGTCGAAGCGGGGCAGGACGACCTCGTCGTGGCGGGTTCCCTGCGCGACGGCGGCTACCGCGGCCAGCAGGCACAGGGCGGTCAGGATGGTGCGCGGGGTGCGGATCATCACGGACACCTCGATCGGTGCTTAGACTGCGCGGTCGAGGGATGTTTCGCCCGCGCCCGCGGAAGCTCCTCGTGATGCCTGGAGGTGCCGCCGGGGCGTGCGTGTAACCTTCCCGGCCCATTCGCAGCAAGAGTGGCGATGGCGCCACCTCACGTCGTATGCGGGATGAGGAGAACTTTGATGCGCAGGATCGTCTGTGTGTCGTTGCTGGTCATGCTCGTTGCCGCGCCGCACCTCATCGCTCAGGGCCAGGCCACCGTCCTCGAACCGATCACCCCCGTGGAAGTTGAGCCGTGGAACCGGGAGACGTTCGTCGCCGCCGACGACGCGGGGCGGGTGATGGTTGCCTTCCTCGCCGAGCAGGACGGCGCCGACGCAGCGTGGAGCTGCTTCTCGTCCGGCGGCGCGTGGAGCAGCCACCCGATCCCGCTGCCCCCCGGCCACGACCGCTGGCGCTCACATGAGCTGCGCGAGCTTGCCGCCGGGGCCGGCGGCCGCTTCGTGCTGCTGTTCAGGAACCAGGGCGGCAACTACTTCCACACCATCTGGTCGGGCTCGGCGTGGCAGGCGCCGGTGCCAATACCCGATGATACACTCGACTCTCCCAACGGCATCTGCTTCGACGCCTCGGGGGATATCCTCTGCTGGGACGACGAGGCCCCCGGCTACTTCGCGCGGCACGCGGGCGGGCAGTGGCAGGCCATGCAGTTGCCCCAGCGCACCGATGACCTGTCGAGCGAGGCGCGCGGAGAGCTGATGCTCGGGCGCGACGGCGCGGTGCACCTGATGGGCATCAGCCAGCGCAAGGTGCCGACCGTGGGGTCATGTCCGGCCGGGGCCGATCCGGTGCAGCCCGGCAACTGGGTCTTCCAGCCCGAACTCGACCGCGAGCACACCTCGCCGATCTACAGACACGTCCGCTATCCGCAGCTCTCCCTGGACTGGCCGCGGCAGCTCGTGTGGGCGGCGTGGCGCGGCATGGGCGGCGAGGACAGCGACGTGCTGTTCGTCAGCCACGCTCCCATCGGCGCCACGGCCGTCGAGCAGTGGTCCACCTGGGAGGCGCGCCACCAGGGCTGGAAGACCATCGATTTCCGCCTGGCCTCCAGCAGCGCCGGCGCCGACGGCGTCGCCTATGTCATGAGTGACGGCCATGGCGGGCGGCAGATCATCTTCCGCTGGCTGCCGCCCGACGGGCTGGGCGCGCCGATCCAGATCGTCCGCCCGGGCTCGCAGACCGAGGCGGCCGACTTCTCGCAGTTCAACAACGGCACCCTCGCGATGTGCGTGAGCACCGACGGCACCGCGCACATCGTCATCAAGGGGAAGAAGCGGGGCGAGTACCCCGAGAACGCCGAGCGCCTGTTCTACGCGCGCGTCGGCGGCGGGGCGGCGCTGCAGACCGAGCCGGGCGTCGAGGGCGGTAGCACGGTCATCGCCGGCGGGCAGACCGGCGGCCAGCAGACCGGCGGGCAGACCGGAGGGCAGCAGCAGGACTGGCAGCAGCAGGGCGGGCAGCCCGACCTCGTGCCGGTGCTGGACCTGGGCGGCTACCCCTACCAGCGCGACGGCGAGGAGGTCTATCGCTTCGGCTACTACGACCGCATCGTGCGGCCCCAGGTCGCGGTGCGCAACCTCGCCTCTCAGTACTTCGGCGACCTTGAGCTGGACCTGGTCTTCGACGGAGCGGTGGTGCACTATGTGCGCCATGACGACAGCGACCACATGCGCCCGCTCATCGAGCGTGACGGCGCGCTCAAGATCCTGACCATGCCCCGCTTCCGCTACGAGTATCGGCCGCAGGACGGCTGGGAGCCGCCCGAGGTGCAGCTCGCCGACCGCCGGGCCGGCCCCGTCATTCCCATGTACTCCGGCCTGGGGCGTAAGACCGTCACCGTCATTGTGGACCCGCAGAACAAGATCGACGAGGCGAACGAGGACAACAACGTCGTCGAACTCGAGTTCGAACTTACCGACGGGCGTGAGGAGGGGGATCGCATCCGGATCACCGACACCAGGAACCATCGGGGGATCGTCGGGGCGAATGACCTCGCCATCCTGGGCACTCCGCAACTTCACGCCAACACGCTCATCGCCGCACCCGGCCTGATTCAGGCGCCCACCGATCTGCGCATGATCGTCGGCAATCCGCACGGTGCACAGTTCTTCCGTGACGTGGACGTGGTCGCGCTGCTCGACGGCGATGAGATCTGGCGCCACACTATCCCGCTGATGGACGGCGAGCGCCATCTCTACAATCGCGACACGCAAGCGTTCGGCTACACCGCTGCGCCCCGTCGCTCCGGCCCGGAGGTGCGTGGCGGCTTCCTGGACGTGCCCGTCGATCTGACCAACGTGCCCGTCGGCGCTCACACGCTCACACTCATCATCGATCCTGAGGACAGGTTCGCTGACCTCAACCGTGACAATAACTCCGCGACCATTCCACTACGTGTGCGCGAACGCGGCGGCACCTTGCGGGTGCAGGTGCGCGATCGCAGCACCGGCGCCCCCATCGCCCGGGCCCACGTGCTGCTCGGCGACCTGTTCTTCGATCGCACCGACAACAACGGCGTGCTGACCATCGCCGACGTGCCCGCGGGCGCCTACGACGCCCGTGACCTGTGGGTGCGTCGGCCCTACCCTGAACCTCGCTACGGGGCACGCTGCGCCGACGGACCGTTCACCGTGCGCAATGACGAGACCACTGCGGTCAACATCTCGCTCGAACAGCCGGTGGATGTCATGTTGCGCGTGCGGGACGCGACCACCGGCGAGCATCCCGACGCCCCGCCCGCGGCGAAACTGCAGTGGAGCGGCGGCACCGAGGCCCCGTGGCGGGAGAGCGGCGAGATGGTCGCCTGGCGCGAGAGCGGCGGCCTGCTCTTCCCCGAGGTTCCGCCGGGCCCGTGCACCGTCACCGTAACCGCTTACGCCTACCGCGACGCCGCGGTCCAGGCGGATGTGCACGCAGACGAACAGGGGCGGTGCGCGGTGGAAGTGAGCCTCGAGCGCGTGCCGCGTGGCACTATCGAGGGCGCCCTGGTCGATCAGAACGGCCGTGGCATCGGGGGCGTGCCGGTCTGGCTCGAAGGCGCACCTCGGGCCGCGACCACGGACAACCAGGGCCATTTCACCATCGCAGAGGTCGCGGCCGGCGCGTCATACGTGGTGGCGGCTCGTCCCGAGAACTGCACCGCCGCCCGCGTGAGGTGCGGTCCCGTCCCCGCCGACGGCTCCGTTGCGGTCGCTTTGCAGGTCAACCGGATCACCAGCCATGAGAAGGTGCTGGGCTTCGATGCCGTCACCTGGGCGCAGCTCGAGTCGTGGCCGGGCTTCAGCTTCGGCCCGGTCAGCGCCGACAGCTATGAGGTCTCGGCCCAGCACGGCATGTTCCACGCCACGGTCGGCCTGCGCTGGCACGAGGTGCAGGGGACGGACCGGACCGTCGTCGATGAGGTGGTGCTCGCCACCCGCGGCGACGCGTTCTGGGAGGAGAGCATCAGCTACACCTACAGCTTCGGCGACATCATCAACGCGGGCATCACGAAGGTCGCGGGCAATACCATCGGCCAGCTCTGCAAGCTCGCCGGCCCGATCAACGACGTGTACGACTATTTCCACGACGACATCGATCCCCAGCAGCTCAGCGAGGGCGAGGTCGTCGGGACGTACACGAGCTGGACCGGCGCCGAGCGCGAGTCGGCGACGCTCATCGCGATCCCGGGCATCGAGTTCTCGCCCGGCTTCCACGGCGGCCAGACGGTGGTGCGCTGCGACATGGTTGAGGTGACCGATGGCCAGACCACGAAGACGATCCGCCGGCAGTGGTACTCGCCGGCGCTGATGGCCTACCAGATCGGCGAGGAGATGAACCTGGAGGACCTGGAGATCCGCTTCTACGTGCAGGTGCTCAACGAGCGTCTCAGCCCGGGGCCGCTCTATGCCAACTCGCGCAACGTGATAGTCTGGCGCCCTGCCGAGGACAACTGGCTGCGCTTCGAGCCCAACGCCTACGACCCCCTCGGGGTGCAATGAGGGCTCCCACGCCGGCGCGCGGGTGTCGCTACGAGGTCGCGTGGCGGTGCGGCACTCCGTGAAGCCCGCGCCCCGTGCCGCACCGTGCTCACCCGCCCGTCGGCACGTTGAATGCGCCGCTCACGCCCGATAGTGCCCCTCCAGCGCGGGCGCTTCGTCTCGCCCGGCTCTGAGAACGCGTTCTTGTAGTGCCTGGTCCACTATCAAGCCGCCTGCTGCTAGCGCCGGTCCAACGGGGTGAACTGGTTAGGGACATCGACGCGGTGCCCTATCTGATGAGCCGCGCCTGTTGAGGGATCTCGAGGCCTGTGGGGTCTCCCGACATTAGATCTGCGAACAGCCGCGGGGCCTCGCACAACGTCGTGTCATCTAGGAACCTGAATGCAGACGCAGCTAGGTAAGAGCGATTGATCTCGAAGGCGATCCAGCTTCGACCCATCTCTTCTGCCACGACGCCTGTAGTGTTTGATCCCGCAAAGATGTCAAGCACCGTATCACCGGGGTCAGTCAGGAAAGCGATGAAAAAGCGAGGAAGGTCGTCCGGGAAACGTGCTGGATGCCCCTTCACGCCGACTTCCCTGCATAGTCGGAGGTATTGAGAATTGCTCGATGTGTTAGGTATCTCTAACAGGTTGGGCGGGATCGCGCCTCCACGATCCTCCATGAAGTGAGCGCTTATATCGTGCCCAGACGGCCGTTTGGCCGGTGTGTAGAAGTCCTCCTGTTCGCGCAACAGGCGCTGCATTCTGCTTGAGTATGGCTTCAGCACTCGGCGGGCGTTTGCTTTGGGCCAGTCTGTTTTCGATAGCCACCACACTGTATTCACAGCATCTTTGACTCGTATCTTACGCTTGTTGACCCACTCGATAGGCGAGGGCAACTTCGCGGGGTTATACCAGAAGAACTCTTGCGCGAGTCGGAATCCCAACTCGTCGCACAGTGCTAGAAGGATACGGTACTGGTAGAGAGCCCTGATTGGACGGCCGCGTTGGTATGCCCCGCCTAAGTCAAGGACGAAGCTCCCAGAGTCTTTGATGACTCGTTTAGCTTCCGCGCAAAACGGCATGAGCCAACGGATGTAATCGGCTTGAGCCTCGTTGCCATAATCCTTCTGGCGCAGTAGCGCGAAGGGCGGCGAAGTGAGCACAAGGTCGATGGTGCCGTCGGGTACCGAGGCCAACAACTCTAACGCGTCCCCGTGGTAGGCGGCGCCGCTTCGCGTTCTATAGAGTGGAGTAATTGCTACGATGTCCTGCGCCACTAATAGACCTCCAGTCCGTACACCCAGCTTGAAGCAACTTGCCACAGAACTGTAGCCGCGAAATAGACCTCAGCATCCTTGTCTCGCAGCCGCTCTAGGCAAGCAGCCACAAACGTCCCACGTTCGTGGCTCCCCACGACATAGGCAACCCAGCGTCGTGTCTCATCATCGACAGTGTGATCCAGCAATGCACCGATGTCAACTGATTCCGTGTGAGCTAGAGCCCAGGCAATACCTGCTCGTGCATCTTGGGATGCATCCGGCAGGGCTTTCACTACCTCGTCTGTGTGTTCGTGGGCGATCGACGACAAAGCCCGTGCTGCGTCTGCTCTTACGCTGGGTTCGAGCGCTGAAAAGGCAGCGACGAGGCTGGGAATTGCAGATCCGCTTCCAACCTCGCCGAGAGCCCATGCCGCGCCAGCGCGTACGTCTGGATGCTGTTCTTGGTCTGGAAGAACAGCCGCAAGCAAGTTCACGGCGTCCTCGTTGCCGACCTCCGCTAATACCACTGTAGCCTCGAGCCTCTCAGCATCATAGTCAGTAGATAGCACGTCGGCGATGTGTTCCCGCCCTGCTCGAATGCCCTGCTTCATGAGCGTGGCGGCAGCCTCCAAACGAACGATCGCCTCCTCCCGGGCATCCTCCACCACCCTCTCAAGCACCGGCCGAGCGGTTGGCGACCACACCACCGACAGAGCCTTCGCAGCGGCGTATCTTTCATGCATGTCGGGACTATCCATCTGCTTCACGTAGTCGTCTGGGCCCCGGTCCTGTGAGCAGGCCAGAGCGGCATAGACGGGTACGGGAGCCGCGAGCACCTGGCCCTCGCGGACCACATCCCCGACGTGCACTAACGGGCTGATAGTCACTCCCTGCCGCGTACGCCTAAGCGTAATGGTTCGGCCATCATCCCGCCGGTCGTACTTGATGTAGTCATTCGTAATCGCGCTTACGGTACCGGGGTAATTGGCGACACTGATCGGCCACTGAACTCTGGTCTCAAATCCTTCCTCCCGTCCCTTGGGTTCAGTTACGACGACATTCCCTGCCCGCTCTGCTTCCTTCAGGTCTGCCACTCGCACATACTGCACGAGGTCGCTCGAATCCCAGTCTCGCGGGTCTGGGCCTTGCTTCTCGCACAACACGAACGCGATGTAGTCATCTGCTGCCAAAGCGTAGTCCCATCCCCGTTCGGGGTCCGCCGTCGAGTGGGACATTGATATCTCCAATGTAGTCTTGGCTCGAGCCTCCACTCTTATGCCGCAGTTGACACACAGTATGTCCGGGACTCGCAGTCTCTTCAGCTTGATCCCCTGCCAGATCTTGTAGCTCAGAGCACCCCTCTCAAGCTCTAGCGGACGATGACCTTGACGGCGGAGATGCTGGCAGACTCGTCGCCCACCCGTTGCTCCCATCGCGATCTTCTCAACAAAGCTCTCATCTGACTTGAGATGCCGCGGTACTCGTCGCATACGTCTCTCCCCTAGTGTCACCATTCTGAATCCTGATAAGCCAATAGACCCGTCATCGTCGGTAGAACCCCTCCAGCGCCGGAGGAAGCTGGCGGTAGGCGGCGTAGAGGTCGTCGTAAGCCGCGTGGTCGGCGGCGGGTTCGATGGTGCGCTCGCCCAGCGCCGCGGCCTGCTGGCCCTCGACGACCGACCCGAACACGCCTGCGCCCATGAAGGCGAAGATCGCCGCACCCGCCACCGTGGCCTCCTCGTTGGCGATGGTGGTCACCGGCAGGGCGGTGACGTCCGCGCGCAGCCGATTCCACAGCCGGTTCTTCGCACCGCCCCCGACGAGGCGGATGCCCCGCGGCTCGAAGCCGGTAGACGCGCGCAGGATCTCGACCGCATGGCGAAGCTGGAAGCACAGGCCCTCCAGGCCGGCGCGGTAGACCTGCCCGCGCGCGGTGTTCAGGCCCAGGCCCAGGATCGTGCCCCTGGTGCGCCACGGTGCGTTGGGGCCGGTGTCGGGGACGAAGCTGGGGATCACGGTCACGCCACCCGCGCCCGGCGCCAGCCGCTCGGCGTCGGCGATCATGGTCTCGTAGGCCTCGCCGCGCGCCTCGATCTCCCCGTAGAGGTTCTCGCGGATCCACTCCAGCGGCCCCGAACCCATCATCAGCAGTTGCGGGTTCCAGCGCCCGGGCTCGGCGTCGGCCTCGATGAGCAGGCCCGCCTCGAAGCCCTCCCGCGTGGCCTCGTAGCGCTCCTGGCGCAGCATGAGGATCTCCCACGTGCCCGAGGACAGGATGGCCTCATCCGGGCGCGCTCCCGAGCCGACCGCCGCGAACTGCGTGTCGTGGCCCGCCGCGACCACCGGGATGCCCTCCGGCAGGCCCGTGCGCGCCGCCGCCTCCGCGGTCACCGTGCCGATGACCCCGCCCGGCTCCACCCAGCGCGGGAAGTCATCGGGGGTGAGGCCCGCCAGCGCCAGCAGCTCCGCCGACCAGTCGCGCGCGGCCATGTCCATCGCCATCATGGTGCCCGCGGCGGTGGGGTCGATGGAGCGCTCGCCCGAGAGCAGCATCGACAGCAGCCCGGCCATCATCAGCCACGCGTCCGCGCGCTCCAGCGCCTCCGGGGCGTTCTCGCGCAGCCAGATGAGCTTGAGCAGCGTGTCGAAGGGGATGACCTGGTAGCCGGTGATCTCGAACAGCCGCCACGGGTCAACGCGCTCTCCGATGGTGCGCGCCAGCTCCTCGGTGCGAGAGCACTGCCACGAGATGACCGGGTAGGTCAGCGAGCCGTCGCCCGCGACCGGCGCGCCGTCGGCCCCGAAGGTGGTGACCGTCACCGCCCGCACGCGCGCCGGGTCAATCGCGCTGAGCGCTTCGGCGCAGGAGTCGGCGAGCCTGCCGAAGACCTCCTCGAGGTCCCAGATCATCCAGCCCTCGGGCACCCCGGGCTGCTGGACCGGATCATTCGGGCGGCTGGCCGCCGCGACCACCGCTCCGGTCGGATCGACCGCCACCGCGCGGGCGTTGGTCGCGCCACAGTCGAGCACCACGACGAGTTCGTCGGACATGGGTATCGGCCCCCTGTCTCGGGCGGATTTGGGCGCGCGC